>JAYRLF010000344.1:0-4551 GCA_041905385.1 Allosphingosinicella sp. | reverse complement strand
CGGGCTCGCGATTAGCCTCCTCGTCGACCGCTGCATAGCCGGCCGGAAACTTCGGATGGAAATGGAGAATGAGGGCGCGCAGGCTGCGCTCGGCGACCGAGGCGGCGGCGTCGGCCTGGCTGAACCAGCGGCTGGCGCGGGCATTGCGCTCCGGCCAGTCGTCGAGCTGGCGGGTCACCAGCAGCGGATAGATCTCGACCTCGACCGGACGCGGCTCGCCGCCGCGCCTTTGCTTGACATAGTGATAGCGGCCGATCGGCTCGCCGCCGATCTCGCCTTCCGCCCCGGCCTCCTCATGCGCCTCGCGCATGGCCGCTTCCGCGGGGGACAAGCCTGGGATCGGATTGCCCTTGGGCACGATCCAGCGGCCCGTCTCGCGCGAGGTGATGAGCAGGATCTGCATCTGACCCTTCGCATCGACCCGGTAGGGCAGGACTCCATATTGCTCGATCAATTCGCGCCTTTCGTCGCACCATGGTGGCGCATTGAACGCAGGAAAGCGAGAGGCGGCCCAGAAAGCAGCGCCGCCTTCGACATTGACTCGATGCAGCGCATGTGACCGAATCCGAGCCAACGGGCCAAAGGGGAGAGACGACATGGGCGTTTCGATAGTCGACGGCACGATCGAGGAAGCGGTGCTGAAAAAGGCGCGGTCGAACCTCAGGATCTACCAATATATCAAGTTCCGCCAGACCGATGGCGAGACGATGACGGTCGCGAAGCCGATCGTCGACGAGACGGTCGCCGCCTTGCTCGAGCCGGGCACCAGCGGCCGTTTCTATCTGTTCACCCAAATCGACCATCGCGGCATCCACGGCGTGCGGACCAGCGACGGGCGCGAGATCCTCAATTTCCCGAAGCATGGCGAGAAGCAGATGCTGATCATGGGCGTGATGGGCGTCGTCATGCTGTTCCTGTTCCTGGCGCTCGACAAGATCAGCGGCTGGGCGGTCATCTTCATCCTGCTCAGCGTTCCCGGCTATCTGCTCTACCGGTCGACCCGGAGCAGCGCCGAGCGGCAATATGCCGAGGATGGCAGCCGACGAATGCCGTTGACCGCCTAGCGGCCAGTGATGTCGGATCATCCGCGCTACCGGAACGCCGGGAGCCTGGCCGCCGCGGTCCAGGTCCTGCTCTATGCCAATGCCGCGATGGCGGCGCTTGCGGCCGTGCTGATCTTCGTCGGCTCGTACGACGAGAGCGTCGCCGCGGCCCTGCTCGCGATCGTCGAGCTGGCGCTATTCGTCGCCTGCGCAGTCGTGTTCCTGGTCTGGCTTTATCGGGCGAGCGGCAATGCGCGCGCGCTCGGCGCCAGGGACATGATGGTCAGCCCGGGCTGGGCGGTCGGCTGGTATTTCGTGCCGCTCGCCAATCTCGGCATGCCTTATGTGACGATGCGCGATCTGTGGAAGGCGAGCGCAAGGCCGCGCGACTGGCAGGTCGAAAGCGCGCCGGTGACGATCGCCTTGTGGTGGGCCTGCTGGATCGTCGCCAACGCCACCGGCCTGATCGCCTTCCGGATCGCGCTGGAGATGGGCAAGGACGCGATGGCGGCGACGTCGGGCCTGGGCCTGGCCTCCGAAATCTTCACGATTCCCGCCGCGCTGCTGCTGTCCCGGCTCGTTGCCGGCATTCAGACCATGCAGGAACGGGCGAAGGGAACCGCCGCCTCGGCCGTATTCACTTAGGGAAGGCGCAGGGCTCGCCAGCCGCCGCCGGCTTCCGCCTCGATCACATTGTCGCGGACCGTCCCGGTGAACGTGCGCGGACCGTCGGCAAGGTCGGCCGTGAACCGCAGGCGCTCGCCCGACAAGGCGATATCACGCAGCGTCACGGTTCGACCGCCGCCTGAGAGCGTGCCCGCCACCTGCGGGACGCGCTGCTCGAGCTCGAGCAGCATCGGCCCCTCGCCCGCGCCGGTCAGCGTCCATTGGCCGGCGACCACCGCCGGCACCACCCAGAGATAGATATTGGCCGCATTGACGACGCGATGCGCGTCGGGCTGCCAATCGCCGATCGTGAAGGCATGGCTGACGATCCGCGTGCCGGGGCGAAGCTCGGTCAGCAGCCGCGGCCGCAGCCGCAGGTTGATGTCGGGCAGGAGGTAGAGGGTGACGACGCTCGCTTCGCCGATCGGCGTGACGAACAGATCCTGACGGCGAAAGCGGGCGCGGCTCTCGACCTGGGCGAGGCGCGCCGCATTGCCGGCCTCTGCGACCCGGTCCGGATCGATGTCGACGCCGAGCGCGCGGGCGCCGCGCTCCGCCGCCGCGATCGCGATGCGGCCGTCGCCGGAGCCGAGATCGATCAGATAATCCTGCGGGCCGACGCCGGCGAGATCGAGCATCGCCGCCACCACCGGCCGCGGCGTCGGCACGTAGGGCACTTCGAGATCGTCCTCGGTGACGCGGACCGGCGCCGGCGTGAACGGCACGATGCCGCTGCCCTGGAAGGTGCAGCCGGCGAGCAGGCCGGCCAGCGGGATGAGGAGGATGCCGCGGGTCACCCAGCGATCCTAGCAGCGCGCATCGCGCTTGTATCGGCCGCCGGCGCGCGCCATCTGCCGCTTATGTCCAATCCGCCGCTCAAGGTCGCGATCGTCCCGGTCACCCCGCTGCAGCAGAATTGCTGCCTGATCTGGTGCACCCGCACTATGAAGGGCGCCTTCACCGATCCGGGCGGTGATCTCGACCGGCTCAAGGCGGCGGCCAAGAGCCAAGGCGTCGAGATCGAGAAATTGCTGCTGACGCACGGCCATATCGACCATTGCGGATCGGCCAAGATTCTCGCCGACGAGCTTGGCGTGAAGATTGAAGGACCGCATGAGGACGATCGCTTCTGGATCAGCCGGCTCGAGGATGACGGCCGCGCCTACGGCATCAGGGGCAAGACGTTCGAATCCGACCGCTGGCTGGTCAATGGCGACCATGTGACGGTCGGCGAGGTCGTGCTGGACGTCTATCATTGCCCCGGCCACACGCCCGGGCACGTCGTCTTCCACCATCCCGAATCGAAGCTGGCGATCGTCGGCGACGTGCTGTTCCAGGGCTCGATCGGCCGCACCGACTTCCCGATGGGGAACCACCAGGACCTGATCGACGCGATCACCGGGCGACTCTGGCCTCTCGGCGACGACACTGTGTTCGTGCCCGGCCACGGCCCGGTCAGCACCTTCGGGCAGGAGCGGCAGACCAATCCCTTCGTCGCGGATCGGGTGCTGGCGCGAACCTAGGGTCACGCTCGGGGGAGCGACCCCGTAAACGGTCAATGCCTCTCAACGTATCGCTTCATCCCGCGTCGCGGTCGCCAGTGCCGCAGCGGGCGCGCTGCCCTCGCCCGGAGCCGTGATCCGGAAGGCGCCGCGGGCGCGAATGTCGGACGAGGATGGCCCGACCATCAGCTGGATCTCGCCCGCCTCGATCCGCCAGCCTCCGTCACTCCAGATGGCGAATTGCGCGGGGCTCAAGGTGAAGCTGACTCGCCTGGCCTCGCCGGGCCTCAGCGAGACGCGGCGGAAGCCGCGCAATTCCTGGATCGGCCGCGACACGCTGGCGACTGGATCGCGGACGTAGAGCTGGACGACCTCGTCGCTGGTCACGCTGCCGGCGTTGCGCACCGTGATGCTGGCCGTGACCGTCTCGCCCGGCGCGATGGCGGCGCGATCGACCGTCAGCGCGCCATAATCGAAGCGGGTGTAGCTGAGGCCGTGGCCGAACGCGAAGAGCGGGGTGATCGGCAGATCGCGATAGCGCACCGTGTCGCGCGCCGGGTCCGGATCGGCCGGCCTCCCGCTCGGCAGGCGATTGTAGGGGAACGGCACGGCGCCGCTCGCGCGGGGAAAGCTGACCGGGAGCCGGCCGGCGGGCGACGCCCGGCCGAACAGGATGTCGGCGATGGCGGGTCCTGCCTCGATGCCGAGGAACCAGGTTTCCAGGATCGCCGGTGCCCGCTCTGCGAGCCGGTCGATCGCCAACGGCCGGCCGTTCATTAGCACGACCGCGACAGGGGTGCCGGTATCGAGGATCGCGTCGGCGAGCGCCTGCTGCGCGCCCGGCAGCGCCAAATCGGAGCGGCTCCGCGCCTCGCCGCTGAAATCGAAATCCTCGCCGACCACCAGCAACACGATGTCCGCGCCGCGCGCCGCGGCCACGGCGCGGGGAATGCCGGACCGGTCGTCGCTGCGCGGCGACGCGCCGGCCTCATAGACCAGCTCGGCCCCGGCCGGGAGCGACGCACGGAGCGCGGCGAGCAGCGGCCGCACGTCCTCCGCCCGGCCCAGCGCCCGCCACGATCCGAGCTGCGAATTGGCGTCGTCGGCGAGCGTGCCGACCACCGCGATCCGGCGCGCCGTGCGGGCGATCGGGAGCAGGTCGCCTTCGTTCTTCAGGAGGACGATCGAGCGGAGCGCCGCCTCGCGCGCCGCGGCCCGATGCTCGGCCGAGACCATGACCGCCGCCGCCCGCGCCGGATCCGCGCCGCGATAGGGATCGTCGAACAGGCCGAGCCTTTCCTTGGCCGCGAGCACGCGGCGCACCGCCTGGTCGAGATGCG
>JAYRLF010000343.1:0-4632 GCA_041905385.1 Allosphingosinicella sp. | reverse complement strand
CGTGGCGAGCGAGAAAGGCATCCCGACCGGCAAGATCGCGCCGGTCGCCGGCACCGCATTCGATTTCCGCGCGGCGCGACCGATCGGCGATTGCCTCGCCGATGCGATGCCGCGGATCGACGGCTTTTGCGGCTACAACCACAGCTGGATGCTCGACGCCGACACTGCCGGGGGGGCGGCGCGGGCCGCGCAGGTGAGCGACCCGCAAACGGGCCGCACGCTCGAGGTGCTGACAACGGAGCCGACCATCCACGCCTATGTCGCCAACCATTTCCCGGGCGACGACATGGGCGCGGCCGGCGTGCCGCTGCGCCCGCATCGCGGCCTCGCGCTCGAGACCCAGCATCTGCCCGACAGTCCCAATCGACCGGACTTTCCGACGACCCTGTTGCGGCCAGGCGAGGTCTTCCGTTCGACCACCATCTTCCGGTTCGGCACCGACGGCGGCGACTGACTATTGCCCCATGTTGAGCACGAAGACCGGGCCGATATCGATCACCTGCCGTCCGGTCGCGAGGTGCAGCGACACGTTGAGCGCATTGGCCGCATAATCCTGACCGGCGCGGCCGCGGATCTGATGCAGCTGCCATTCGGGGCCGATCGTCACGCCGCCGGTGAACAGGGCCGTGTAGGGCGCGCTGGCGAGTTGCACCGCATTGTAAGGAAGGCTGGCGGTGGCGGCGCCGTCCTCGCCCTGTTCGAGCCGGGCCCAGAAAGCGAGGATCAGATTGTCGCCAGACCGCACCGCCTGGGTGATCGGCACGGCGACGCTGACCGTCCAGGCGCGCTCGTTGCGGCCCGGCACCGGCACCCGCAGCGCCTTGCCGAACTGGACGCGCGGGTCGTTGCGTACCCGCGCACCGGCCTGGACCCCATCGACCCGATAGGCCTGGGGCGAGGGGACCGAGATGATCCGCTGGGACAGATCGTCGGTCGCCGTCGCCTGCGCCCAGGCCGGCGACGTAAGACATGCGGCGCCGAGCGCCAGCCAAAAGGCAAAACCCGGCAGCGTCATCGCACGCTCTCCCCCTTCATTGTCTGATCGAAGGTAGCGCTAACAGACATAAGTCATCAAGCGCGGACGGCGAAGCTCCGGGCTTGCCGTTCGTGCGGTCAGCCTGCATCCCGTCTCGCCATGCCGCGATCCGCACCGCCTGCCAGAGAGACCCTCCCGCTGCCGCTCGCGCGCCGGATCGCGCTCGCCGCGCAGGGCTTCGGCGAGCGTCGGCCGGCGGCCGCAAATGCCGGCCATCTCGCCCGCCTCGCCGGCCGTCTCGCCCTGCACCAAATCGACAGCGTCAACGTGCTGGTCCGCGCCCATTATCTGCCCGCCTTCTCCCGGCTCGGCGCCTACGACCGGAGCCTGCTCGATCGCGCCGCCTGGGGCCGCAGGAGCGAGCGGCGCCTGTTCGAATATTGGGCGCACGAAGCGTCGCTCATGCCGCTCGATCTGCAGCCGCTGTTCAGATGGCGAATGGCGCAGGCCTATCGCGGCGAGCGCGGCTGGAAGACGCTGCGTGCGTTCGCGGGCGAACGCCGAGCAGAAGCCGAGGCGGCCCTTGCCCGGATCCGCGACCAGGGGCCGCTCGCTGCATCGGATTTCGAAGGCGGGCGCAGCGCCAGTGGCTGGTGGGAATGGAGCCACGCCAAGCATGCGCTCGAATTCCTGTTCTGGGCCGGCCACGTCACCACCCGCACCCGGCGCGGAAGCTTCGAGCGTGTATACGACCTGCCCGAGCGCGTCCTGCCGCCCCGCCTCCTGGCGATTCCGACGCCCGATGAAGGCGAGGCGCAGCGACAGCTGGTCCTTCGCGCCGCGGGCGCGCTCGGCATCGCCACCGCGGCCGAGCTGCGCGACTATTTCCGGATGAAGCCGGATGAGGCCGATCCGGCGATCGCCGCACTGGCCGAGGAGGGGGTGCTAGAGCCGGTCGCGGTCGCCGGTCTGCGCGTGCCATTCTTCCTGCACCGCGACGCGCGCCGGCCGCGGCGGATCAGCGGCCAGGCCTTGCTCGCCCCGTTCGATCCCTTGGTCTGGGAACGCACGCGGACCGAGCGGCTGTTCGGATTCCGCTACCGGATCGGCATCTACACGCCGGCCGAGCTGCGCGAGCATGGCTATTATGTGCTGCCCTTCCTGATGGACGAGGCGCTGGTCGCGCGCGTCGACCTCAAGGCCGATCGGGCGCGCTCGCGTCTGCTGGTCCAGCAGACGACGCTCGAGCCGGATGCGCCGGCGGAAACGCGGGAACGGTTGGGCGCCGAGCTGAATTTGATGGCGGAGTGGTTGGGGCTGGAAGGGATCGAAGGAAAGGATCTCGAAGCATGAAACCCCGCATCTCGGTGTTCACGCTCGGCGTCGCCGATCTCGAGCGGTCGCTCGCCTTCTACCGCGACGGGCTCGGCCTGCCGACCGAAGGGATCGTCGGCCGCGAGTTCGAGCATGGCGCAGTCGCCTTCTTCGACCTCGCCGGCGGAGCGAAGCTTGCGCTCTGGGCCGAGGACGACATCGCCCACGACACCGGCCTTTCTAAAGGCGCGGCCAATCCGACCGGTTTCACCATCGGCCACAATGTCCGCAGCCGCGAGGAGGTGGACCAATTGTTCGCGCAGGCGCGGCAAGCCGGCGCCGGCAGCGTCAAGCCGCCGGCGGACACCTTCTACGGCGGCTATGCCGCCTATTTCAGCGATCCCGACGGCCACCTGTGGGAGCTGGTCTACAATCCGGCCCTGCTGCCGGATGACTGAGCGACCTCAGGACGGGCAATAGTCGCGCACCGACCGACGATTTCGACACTGGAGCGCCCGCAGCTCCCGCCAGCGCGCATATTGCGCGGCCTTGGCGGGGTCGGGATCCTCCTGGTCCATCAGCCAGAAGCGGAACCAGTCGAGATTTCGGCGCATGATCGCGTCGATATGCGCCGGCTGCCATTTGAGGTGGGTCTCGTGCGGGTAGATGTAGACGTCGTGCGCCATGTCGGCGTCGGTCAGCCGGCGGATCAGGCGGACCTGCGAATAGGTCTCGCTCGCCGCCAGGTTGAACAGGATCGGCGCCTCGATCGTGTCGAGATGATCGGCGATGTCGATGCCGCGCCAGAATTCGCGGCCCGCCTCGTCCTCGGGGCTCGGAAAGCCTTCGCCCAGCAGCGGGTCGCGGGGCCGGCTCGTCGCATAATATTGGGTGAAGCCCCAGTTCGGGCTCGAGGTCGAGATGGCGGCGATCCGGTCGTGATGCTGCATGATGTAGAGCGGCACGAAGGTGCCGTGACTGACGCCGCCGATGCCGACCCGTTGCGGGTCGATCAGCCCGCGCCGGACCAGCATGTCGAGCGCGACGAGCGTCGAATCCATCAGCATGCGGAGGTGCGGATAGCCGAGCGCCGGCTCGTACATTCGGCGTAGCGCCGACCGGCCGAGCCTCTGGTGGGCCGCCGGCACCGGCAAAGGGAAGGCGCTGCGCAGCACGATCATCCCGCTCGCTGCATAGGCCTGCAGCGCATGCTCGTCGCCGAGCGAGGCGAAGCCGTCGGCGACATAGGGGTCGATGAACAAGGGATAGCGGCGCCCCGGCACATAGTCCGGCGGATAGAGGACGTAGCCGTAGCTGGTCGGGCCGTAGAGGCCCGCGAGCGCGCCGCCGGGCGCGTTCCAGGCGAAGCGCGGCGTCGGCCATTCGATCCGCTCGACCCGGCTCGTGCGCAGGCGCCGATATTCGGGATTGAGATCGGCGAGCTCGCGCGCGGTTCCATCGGCGCGGACGGCGACGATCCGGTCCGGCCGGGCTGCCGTGGCGAGGATGCAGATCCGTTCGCCGGCCGCTTCGGCGCAGGCGCGATGGTCGGAGTCGGGCGCGGCGGCGGCCGCCGGTGCTGCCGAGCGCCGGTCGAAATCCGCCTGCTCCTCGGCCGTCGCCGCGCGCGCCGGCGCGCCGTCGAAGCCGATCGTGTGGACGGCCGGATCGACCGGCCTCGGCCGGATCAGCGCCGGGCCCATCAGGTCGTTGACCTGCCAGAGATCCTCCCGGTAGCTGAGCCCGCGCCGCATCGCCGCTTCGATCCCGGCCGCCTGCTCCGCGCGCGGCCGCTCGGTCCGGAACTGGATCGACCGGCCGTCACCGGACCAGGCGAAGTCGCGAACGTCACCGGCGGCCTGGCTCAGCTGCTCCTGGCGCGTGCCGTCGGCCCGGCTGCGCCAGAGCTGGACCGCGCCGTCACGGCGGAGCGTGTAGGCGATCCACTGGCCGTCGGGCGACCAGCGCGCCTGGCCGCCGGAGACCATGCCCGGCATGTGCCCGGTCCACATCACCGTCGGTCCGAGCGCGCCGCCGTCGCCGACCGCCGTCAGCGGCCCGCCGGCAACGGCGCCGACGAACCAGCCGGTCGCGAAATCGTTGGTCTCGGGCCGGCGCTGCCGCACGAAGATCGCGAAGCGCCGTCCGTCCGGCGACAGAGCGAGCGTGTCGGCGATCCGCCGGCGGACCACGTCTTCGACCGTCACCGGCCGGCGCGGGCCCTCGTCCACTTCCGGGATGGTCAGAGTCTGTTGGACCTGGGCGGTGGCCGGCGCTGCGGCCGCCGCCAGCGCCAAGGCGGCAAGGCAGCGCCGGCCCGTCACCACCGTTTCGAAATCTCG
>JAYRLF010000342.1:0-4638 GCA_041905385.1 Allosphingosinicella sp. | reverse complement strand
GGACCCGATCGAAGGCGCGCGCGTCCTCCTCGAGACGGCCACGCTCCAGCGCCAAGGCGAGCTGGTCGAGTAGATTGTCGAGCAAGGGAAGCTGATCCCGCCGGACCGGGACGCCGCCATCGCTGCGCGCCAGCCCCGTCGCCGCGATCGCGACCTCGCCGGAGCGGACGGGGTGGAACTGCCAGTCCGTCGGGATCGAGCGATCGACGCCGCGACCGGCCCGATCGCCCACCTCGAGCACCAGAGCGGCGACGGCGACATCGCCGGGCGTCAGTCGCACCGTCGCCGGTACACTGGCAAGCGGCTGCGGCTCGGGCAGCCCGGCGACCAAAACCGCATTGCAATCGAACACCTGGGCAAGCTGGCGTACGGCGACGTTCGCGATCTCCTGCCGGGTCGCGCAGCCAAGCAGTCCGCGCGCCAATCCGGCGATGGTGGCGTTGCGCGCGGCGTGGGCGGCTGCGATTCGGGCCTGACCGCGAACCGACGCGGCGAGATGACTGGTGACCGCCGCAACCCCGAACAGGGCGATCACGGTCACGACATCGCTCGGATTGTCGACCCGGAAGCTGAAATGCGGCGCAGTGAAGAAGAAATTATAGGCGAGCGCCGAGGCCAAAGCGGCGAACAGGGACGGACCGAGCCCGCCGAGCACGGCGGCGGCGAGCACCGCCGGCAGGAACAGGAGATCGACCGCCGAATTGCCCCAGTCAGGCGCGATCGCCAGGCCGATCAGGGTCGCGCCGGCGACCAGAAGGGCCGCTTCGGCATAGGAGCGCAGCGAAGCGCCGCGCGGGGCTTCGAGTGGATTTGCCATGACGGCTCAGTGCGCCTCGCGAGCGCCCACGTCGAGGGGCGGCGGGTCCGAATCCGGCCTTCCTTAATGGGATGGAGCCGCGATCCACATGGAATCTTTATGGCCCCGCGCCGCACATCCGCGCCATGGCAACCACCACTCAACCTGTCGCCGGCGAGGCGCCGCACGCGCCGCGCGGACATTCGCTTCCGGCGCTCATGCTCGGCGCGATCGGTGTCGTCTATGGCGACATCGGCACCTCGCCGCTCTACGCGATGAAGGAAACTTTCGTCGGCCCGCACCCGCTGGCGGTCGATCCGCTTCACATTTTCGGGGTGATCAGCCTGATCTTCTGGTCACTGATGCTGGTGGTGACGGTCAAATATGTGTTCGTCGCGATGCGCGCGGACAATAAAGGCGAGGGCGGATCCTTTGCGCTGCTGGCCCTGATGTCGCGCAGTCTCGGCGATGCGCGCTGGACGGCGGGGCTGGTCATGCTCGGGGTGCTGGCGACGGCCCTCTTCTATGGCGACGCGATGATCACGCCGGCGATTTCGGTGCTGTCCGCGGTCGAGGGGCTGACGATCGTCGAATCGAGCCTGGCGCCGCTCGTTTTGCCGTTCGCGATCGTGATCCTCGTCGGCCTGTTCGTGGTCCAGTCCCGCGGCACGGCGAAGGTCGGGGCGGTCTTCGGTCCGATCGTCCTCGTCTATTTCGCGACGCTGGCGACGCTGGGCGTGTGGAACATCGTGCAGCGGCCCGACATCGTCGGCGCGCTGAGCCCGCACTGGGCGCTGCGCTTCTTCCTGCACGATACGACCACGGCATTTCTGGCCATGGGTTCGGTCTTTCTCGCGGTGACCGGCGCGGAGACGCTCTATGCCGACATGGGCCATTTTGGGCGCCGCGCTGTCGCCTGGTCCTGGCTTGGCCTCGTCTATGTCTGCCTCATGCTCAACTATCTCGGCCAGGGCGCGCTGCTGCTGGCGACGCCGGCGGCGGCGGAGAATCCCTTCTATCTGATGGCGCCGGACTGGGCGCGGCTGCCGCTGGTGCTGATCGCGACGGCAGCGACGATCATCGCCAGCCAGGCGGTGATCTCCGGCGCCTTCTCGGTCACCCACCAGGCGATCCAGCTCGGCTTCCTGCCGCGGATGCGGACCGTGCACACCAGCGCAAGGGCGGCCGGCCAGATCTACATCCCGGCCGTCAACTGGGCCCTGCTCGTGATGGTGCTGCTGCTGGTGCTGGGTTTCCGGGAATCGACCAACCTCGCCTCGGCTTATGGCATCGCCGTCAGCGGCACGATGATCATCACGACGATCATGCTGGCCGTGCTGATCTTCCGGGTGTGGAAGTGGAACCGCCTGCTGGCGACACTGACGATCGGGCTGTTCGCCCTGGTCGACGGCACCTTTTTCGCCTCGAACGTGACCAAGGTGGTCGACGGCGGCTGGTTCCCGCTGGTCGTCGCCGCGATAATCTTCACGGCGCTGACCACCTGGGCGCGGGGCAGGGCACTGATGCGGCGCAGGCTCGAACAGGAAGCGGTGCCGCTGCAGGTCGTGGTGAAGTCGGCCGCCCATGTGCACCGGGTGCGCGGCACCGCCGTGTTCCTGTCGACCTCCGCCGATACCGTCCCCTCCGCCCTGCTGCACAATCTGAAACACAACCAGGTCCTGCACGAGCGCGTCCTGATCCTGAACGTGAAGGTCGAAGACGTGCCGCACATGCCATCAGACAAGAGACTCGAGGTGAGCGACGCCGGCGGCGGCTTCTACCGGGTCGTGCTCCATTACGGATTCATGGACGAGGTCGACGTCCCGGCCGACCTGGCCCGGGTGCGGTCGTGCGGAAGCGCCTTCGACATGATGAGCACGAGCTTCTTCCTCGGCCGGCAGAAGCTGATCCCCGACAAGCAGCAGCCCGGCATGGCGTTGTGGCGCGAGAAATTGTTCGCCTGGATGGTGACGAGCTCGGAAAGCGCGATGGAGTTCTTCAAGCTGCCGACCAACCGGGTGATCGAACTCGGCAGCCAGGTCCGGATCTGATCGCGCCGGATCAGGCGCAGGAAGCGGCTCGGTTCAGCAGAAAGGCCCTTTCGCCTTCGTTGCGGCTGAGCGCTGCAGCACGCTCGAACTGTATCCGAGCCTGCGACAGCCGGCCGGCGCGGAACAGGAAATCGCCCTTGGCCGCAGGCAGCGGCGCATAATGGACGAGCGTTTCGACCTGCTCGAGCGGGGCGAGCAAGGCGAGGCCGGCATCGGGGCCGAAGGCCATGGCGTGGGCGACGGCGCGGTTCAGCTCGACCACCGGGGAAGGCAGCACCTGGCCGAGCCGATCGTAAAGGCCGGCGATGCGCGGCCAGTCGGTCGCGTCGGCGGTCGGGGCGCGGGCATGGCAGGCGGCAAGCGCCGCCTGGAGCGCATAGGAACCGTCGGCGCCGCCGAGAGCCTCCGCCCGCTCGAGCGCGGCGAGGCCGCGCCGGATCAGCAGCCTGTCCCAGCGGCCGCGATTCTGCTCGGTCAGCGGGATTGGCGTGCCATCGGACGCGGCGCGCGCCGGCAGGCGAGAGGCCTGGATCTCCATCAGCGACAACAGGCCATGCACCTCGGGCTCGTCGGGAAGCAGGCCGGCGAGGATGCGGCCGAGGCGTTGCGCCTCGGCGCACAGGGCCGGGCGGATCAGATCCTCGCCGGCGGTCGCCGCATAGCCCTCATTGAAGATCAGATACACGACCTCGAGCACCGAGGGCAGGCGCGCGTCGCGCTCGGCGCCGCGCGGCACCTCGAATTCGAGGCCGGCATTGCCGATCGCCTTCTTGGCGCGGACGATCCGCTGGGCGATGGTCGGCTCGGACGACAGGAAGGCGCGGGCGATCTCGTCGGTGGTGAGGCCGCCGATTAGCCGCAGGGTGAGCGCCGCGCGCGCCTCGCGCGACAGGATCGGATGGCAGGCGGCGAAGATCAGGCCGAGCAGCTCGTCGCCGACATCGTCGTCGATCGCCGCCTCGACCGCCTCGAAATCGGCGAGGCCGGAGTCCGGCTCGGTCTCGAGATCCTGTGCGATCGCCTCATGCTTGCGCGCCTGCATGCTGTAGCGGCGGAACAGATCGATGGCGCGCCTTTTGGCGGTGGCCATCAGCCAGGCGCCGGGCCGATCGGGCACGCCGCTGCGCGGCCATTCGGCAAGCGCGGCGACCAGGGCATCCTGGGCAAGCTCCTCGGCCAGCGAGACGTCGCGGACCATCCGGGCGAGCCCGGCGATCAGCCGCGCCTGCTCGATTCGGAAGACCGCCTCGACCGCGCGTTGGGAGTCCGCCTGGGGCACGCGCCCGAACTAAAGCGCCTGCCCGGGCGCAGGCAAGGGGTGCGCCTGCGACCCGCCCCGCCGCCGAAACACGGCGGCGGGGCGAGATCAGCCGGTTCAGCCGCGCTCGGAGAGCTGCTGGCGCAGGCGCTCCTCCTGCTCTGCCGGCTCGGGGGTGAAGGCTTCGCCGAAATCGGCGGCCTCGAACACGGGCCTGATCTCGAGCTCGCTGGGTCCAGGCATCGGATTGGGGCAGCGGCGGGCCCAGGCGATCGCCTCGTCCATGTCCTTGACCTCCCAAATCCAGAAGCCCGCGACCAGCTCGCGCGTCTCGGCGAACGGGCCGTCGATCACGCTGCGGCTCGGACCGTCGAACGCGATCCTCTTGCCCTGCGAGGAGGGCTTGAGCCCGTCGCCGCCGACCATGATGCCGGCATTGACCAGCTCCTCATTATATTTGCCCATCGCCTCGAGCAGCTCGGTCGAGGGCAACACACCCTGCTCGCTGTCCTCGGTCGCCTTCACGAAAACCA
>JAYRLF010000341.1:0-4646 GCA_041905385.1 Allosphingosinicella sp. | reverse complement strand
CCACAGATCAATATACCGTCGGTAGAGACGCCCTTCACACCGCTTTGGATCGCCTTGATCCCGGCGCCCCCAAGGGCGTGCTCCGAATGACAGTTGAAGGCCGGCTCGAAAGGACTTGGGGGGAAAGGGCATTTGACCTCGCGACCGACCGCCCGATCCTGCGGGTCACGGCGGTTCGCCGGATTTGGTTCGAGCGCATGTCTGAGGAGGAGGCTTGGTCGCTGCTCTCCAGATAGAAGAAGCGGAGTATGCAAGGTTGACGATTGACTGGATCTGGCCAGTGACCGTTCTGGCTGCCGGCCTTTACTGTCTCATTCGCGGCGTCCTGGATCTCAGGCAGCGCCGCTACGTCTGGGGCGTCCTCGGTCTCGTCCTGGGCGGCATATTATTGTCGATGCCAATCGAGACCCACGCGGTCCTGGTCGACCTGCCGCTCCCGCCGCGTTGAGTTGGCCGACAGATACGGCGACAGTGCACAATTTTCTCAGGGATTTGGTGGTCGCTCCTCTCTCAGGGGCGTACAGGATGAAACCAATGCACTGTCACCGGTCTCGAAGCCGTTAGTTACCGCCAATCAGCCGCATTTCCGATAACGCAGCGGCCCGGGCATCGCCCCATCTCCCCCCGACTCCCCTCGGATCAGGGTTTGCCCATTGTCTTGCGCATCGAGCGTCATTCGCCGCTGCCAGGTCTGGCCTTCGCCACTGAAGGCGAAATCGGCGACGATCCGGCTGGGTTCGGTTTCGACGATCCGGATGAGCGTGCCGCGCGATTCGTAGAAGCGCAGCATGGTCGCATCGATGGTGAGCAGGCCCTTGGCGTCGCCGCGGGTCGACGTGCAGTCGGCCGGGACCAGTCCCCAGCGGCCATGCAAGGCGGCGGGAATCGGCGCGGCCGGCGGCGCATCGGCGGGTTCGTCGATCTCGTTGGTCTGGCCCAGATTGCGTGGCTCCGCCGCGGCCGGGAGGGTCGTGTTCTCCGTCGGGATTTCCGCCGTAACCTGGTTGGCCGATGGCGCTTCCGGCTCGCTGCTGCAGGCGCCAAGAGTCGCGGCAAGAACGGCCCCAGCAAATATGCGCATCCTTTGGTCCTGTCCCCGACTCCGTAGACCGGCCTAACGTTTCAGCGTCCGGCAAGGTTGCCGGCAGGGCGTCACGGCCCGCCGAAAAGAAAAGGGCCCCGTCCCGAAGGACGAGGCCCGAGGCTTTCCTCTCCTATAGGAAACTTAGCGGCGGCCGCTGGCCGGGCCACCGCTCGGGCCGCCGATCGCGACCGGGGCGATCGGGCTGTTGCCCTGGACGCGGCGCTGGAGCGCGGCGAGCATGTCGGTGGACTGCATGAAGGGGATCGGGTTGACGGCGCGGCCGTCAATGCGGACCTCGTAGTGAAGGTGGCTGCCGGTCGAGCGGCCGGTCGAGCCCATCAGGCCGATCAGCTGGCCGCGGCGGACGCGGGCGCCGGGCTGGGCGATCAGGCGCGACAGGTGGCCGTAGCGGGTCTGGATGCCCTGGCCGTGATTGATCTCGACGAGATTGCCGTAGCCGCCATTGTTCCATTCGGAGCGGGCGACGATGCCGTCGGCGGTGGCATAGATCGGGGTGCCCATCGGGCCGGCGAGGTCGATGCCGCCGTGCATCGCGGCGCGGCCGCGGAACGGATCGGAGCGGACGCCGAAGCCCGAGGTGAAGTTGACCGCGCTCTCGATCGGGCGGGCCGACGGGATCGCGACCACGCCCTGCTCCAGCTGCTCGAGCTGGCGCCAGCTGGCGAAGAGCTCGCGGAAGCGCGGATCGGCGTTGGTGGTCGGCGAGACCTCCTCGAGCGGGCCGCCGACGCCGGAGGCGCGGTGAAAACGGGCCGGGTTAAGGCCGAGACGACGGACAACCTGGGCGGTCTCGCGATAGCGGTCGCGGGTCGCATCCTTGGCGCGCTCGGCGAGCGCGGCCTGGGTCTGCTCGGCCTCGGCAGAGGCCTGGTGGACCGCCGCCGTCGCCGGGGTCACCGTGCTGCGGGTCTGCTGCGGCAGCATCGCCGCGAGCTGGTCCGCCTCGGCATCGCCGGAGAGCATCGTGGTCAGGAATTGCTGGCCGCGCTCGAGCTGGGCGGCGTGCTGACGGGCCTGGGCCTGGACCGCGGCGACATCGGCCTGCATCTGCGCGACCTGCGCCTCCATCCGGGCGACGTCGCCGGTCATGGCGGTGATCGCCTGGAAGCTGGCGAAGGCCGACCAGGCGAGCAAAACAAAAGCGGCCAGAGCGGCCGCCTTCTGGACGCCGGCGCCGACCGTGAATCGACGGAGGCTCCTGCCGTCATGCAGGAAAATATCACGGGCTTTGAAGAGATTACGGAACTTCGCCGAAAGAGATGCGTTGGCGGTCCAAGTCGAATTCGTCATCATTTTCCCCGGTCGGCCCCTTAAGAGGGTCGGCTCGGCCACGCATGGCGACCGCAATCCAAATCTGGGCTTCTGCCCCGCTACAATGACGCCGGAAGTGCCCACCCCGTGCGTGTGACCGGAGAATGTTAAGCAAGTTCGACCCGGGCAACCCCCTCGTAGAATTCCCGGGACAAACCGGCTTCGTCGCGCGCTGAGTCGTTAAACGGCGGCTTAACGGCACCGTGGAAATACCGCGCGACGAGGCCGTGCCAGTGGGAAACGCGCTCGAGACCGCGGGATTCGCAGGCGATCGTGAACCAGCGTGTGCCGGCGGCGACATGCCGGATCTCGTCGCGGTAGATCCGGCCGAGAATGGCGGCGGAACGACCGTCTCCGGCGCGCTCGAAGCTGGCCACGGTCGCCGGTGTCACGTCGAGCCCGCGCGCCTCCAGCACCATCGGCACGATCGCCAGCCGCGCCAGCACGTCATGGGCGGTCGCCTCGGCCGCCTGCCACAGTCCGTCATGGGCAGGGAGCGTGCCATAGCCGGATCCCAGCGCCTTCAGCCGCCGGTCGAGCAAAGCGAAATGCATCGCTTCGTCGGCGCCGACCGAGATCCAGTCGTCGACGAAGGCATGCGGGAAAGCGGCGCCGAAACGTCCGGCCATGTCGAAGGCGAGGTCGATCGCGCCGAACTCGATATGGGCGAGCGCGTGCAGCATCGCGATCCGGCTGCGCTCGGAGCCGGCCTTGCGCCGCTTCGGCATCAGCGACGGCGGCAGCAGCTCGGGCCGGGCGGGGCGTGCCGGACGGTCCGGCATCGCGCTGTCGAAGCGGTGCGCCAGTCGGCCCTGCCGCCAGGCACGCGCGACCGCGCGCGCGGTCCGGATCTTGGTGGGCGGATCCGCCGTCAGCAGAACGGAGCGGCAGGCTTGGGCGATCGAGCTCATGGCCGGCCCTTAGCCCGGTCGGCCGATCCTGTCACAGACAGGCCGTTGGTCAGTCCTCGGCTTCCGGCTTGTCCCCGGCGCTGCCCCGATCCTCTTCGCCGCGGCGCGGCAGATAGACGTCGCGCGATTGATAGTCGTAGCGGTGGACCCGCACCTGGTCGTCGCTGATCGAGGCGCGGAACCGCCCCGCCCCGGCCGGCTGATCCAAGGTCTGCGCGGCGACGGCGCGGCGGCGCGGCGGCGGCGCGAAGACCGGCGCGGGCGCGACCTGTCGTTCCGCGGCCTGGCGCTCGGCCTCGATCGCGGCCCGGCCCTCGTCCCAGCCATAGAGCGCGGCGTAGCGCGGCTCGGCCGGGCGGACGCGATTCTCCGGCACGGCCGCGCCGCGGTCGCGCGGGTGGAGGACCGCGCCGCGATAATGGACCGGATTGATGTCGGCGATCGCGCTGTTGCCGAGCTTCAGGCCGGCAAAGATCGCGACCGACAGGGAAAGCCCGACCACCGCCAGCCGCGCGGGACTGGCGGGCAGCCAGCGCCGCCAGGGTCGGGCCGGGCGCTCAGGCAAGCTCTTTGGCCGCTGCGAGGACCTGTTCGGCATGACCGGGCACCTTCACCTTGCGCCAGATCCGGTGGATCGTCCCGTCACGGTCGATCAGGAAGGTCGCGCGGTCAATCCCCATATATTTCCGGCCGTAGAGCGATTTCTCGATCCAGGTCCCGAACGCTTCGCAGACGCTGCCGTCCGGATCGGTCGCGAGGCGGACCTTGAGATCATATTTGTCGACGAACTTCGCATGTTTGGCAGGGCTGTCCTTGGAGACGCCGAGCACCCAGGTGCCGTGCTTCTCGAACTCGCCGGCCAAAGCCGTGAAATCCTGCGCCTCGCGGGTGCACCCGGTCGTGTCGTCCTTCGGATAGAAATAGAGGACCAGCTTCTGGCCGCTGAAGTCGGCCGGGCTCACCTCTTGCCCGTCCATGCCGACCAGCTTCACGTCCGGCACCCGATCGCCTTCGCTCAGCATCTCATTCTCCCGCTTGCGCCGAGACGGCGCGCCACAGCTCGCTCACGCTCTGCCGCGCGCGCTCGTGCTCCGCAAGCAGCGCGTCCCAATCCGGAGCGCCGCAGGCGCGCGCGACCAAAGCGCGCGACGCCTCGGGCGGCGCGTCCGATTCCGGCGAGACCAGCCGGAAGGCGACCAGCATGCGGGACAGCAGCCGGTTCGCATCGGCGATGTCGGGCGGCGCGAGCCCGGCGGCGACGAGCGCGTCGATCGCCGCATCGAAGCGCGGCGTCAGGCCGACATGATGAGAGAGCTGCA
>JAYRLF010000340.1:0-4653 GCA_041905385.1 Allosphingosinicella sp. | reverse complement strand
CATTCCCGGTCCCGGGCCGCCTCCTCGATCGTGCGCCGCGCCCCGTCGAGCGCGCCCTCCGCTTCGCTCAGCGCCCGCCACGCCTCCGCCGCGGGCGCCGGGTCGATCCGGCCATAAGCATCGAGCAGGGCGCGGTGGCCGCGCGGATTGAGCAGGCCGCGATCGTCGTGCTGGCCGTGGATCTCGACCAGGCGGGCGCCGAGCTCGCGCAGCAGGCCGGCCGAGACCGGGGAATCGTTGACGAAGGCGCGGCTGCCGCCGTCGGCCTTGACGATGCGCCGCACCACGAGCGGCTCGCCCGGATCGCCGGCAAGCCCATTCTCGTCGAGCAAGGCGCGGGCTTCGTGGCCGGCCGGCAGCTCGAAGGTGACGCTGACGCTGGCCTGATTCTGTCCGGCGCGCACCAGGCCGCTGTCGGCGCGGGTGCCGAGCGCGAGGCCGAGCGCGTCGAGCAGGATCGACTTGCCTGCCCCGGTCTCGCCGGTGAGCACGCCCAGTCCCGACCCGAATTCGAGGTCGAGCGAGTCGATCAGGACGACGTCGCGGATCGAGAGGCCGGTCAGCATGTCGGTCCCGTCTCTGCCATCCGGTCGAATGCGAGATCAAGCCGTCGCGGTCGCGCGCGATTGAACTGGTCGGTGGATTTTGTCAGGGCGCCGCCATGGGCAATCCGGTGCTGTTCATCCAGGGCGGTGGCGAAGGCGCTTTCGAAGCGGATCGCAAGCTCGCGGCAAGCCTGCGGAACCATCTCGGTCCCGGCCATGTCGTGCGCTATCCGCAAATGCCGGACGAGGACGAGGCGGACTATGAGGCCTGGACGCGGGTGATCGCCGACGAGCTGGCCGCGCTCGGCGACGGCGCCGTCCTGGTCGGCCATTCGATCGGCGGGTCGGTGGTGCTGCGCGCCGCCGTCGACGGACGCGTCGGCACGGGGCTGGCCGGACTCTTCGCCGTCTCCGCGCCCTTCTGGCACGATCATGATTTCTGGCGCTGGCCGGAGGCCACTTTGCCCGGAGATGCCGCCGAACGCTTCCCGCCAGACCTGCCCTTGTTCCTCTATCATGGCCTCGAGGACGAATTCGTGCCTGTCTCCCACGTCGACATGTACGCAGACGCGCTGCCGCAGGCGATCATATGCCGACTGGAAGGACGCAATCATCAGCTCAACGATGACCTCGGCGCCGTGGCCCGGGACATCGTCGCGTTGGACTAAGGCGCACCGATGACCAGCGCCTTCCAGCCCATGCATCGACAGGTGCTGCTCCTCTCGACGGCGCAGGCGCTGTTCCAGACCGCGACGACCCTGGTCGGAACGATCGGCGCGCTGGCCGGACGGCAGGTGGGCGGCGATCCGAACCTCGCCACGGCGCCGATCGCGGCGACGATGCTCGGCACCGTGGTCGCGACCATCCCGGCATCGCGCCTGATGGCGCGCACCAGCCGCCGGACCGGCTTCGTCCTCGGCTCGCTGCTCGGCGCGCTCGGCGGCGCCATCGGCGCCTGGGGCATCTTCGCGCAGTCGCTGCTGTTGCTCTCGGCCGGCACCTTCCTGGTCGGCGCCAATCAGGGATTCGCGCAATTCTACCGCTTCGCCGCGTCGGAGGTCGCCGACGAGGGCTTCCGGCCGCGGGCGATCTCGCTGGTGCTCGCGGGCGGCGTCATCGCCGCCTTGGCCGGCCCCGCGCTCGCTGCCTTCGGCGCGCCGCTGCTCGCGCCCACTTATGCGGCGTCCTTCCTGATCGTGATCGCGATCTCGCTGGTCGCCGCGGGCCTGCTCTGCTTCGTGAACGTGCCGCCTCCGGCCGAGGACCCAACCGGCGGCGACGCCCGGCCGCTGCTCGAGATCATGCGCCAGCCGCGCTACGCAACGGCCCTGTTCGGGGCGGCGACGGGATCGGGCGTGATGGTGCTGGCGATGACGGCGACGCCACTCGCCATGACCCATCACCGGCACGGTCTCGGCGAGGTCGCGACCGTGATCCAGGCGCATGTCCTCGGCATGTTCCTTCCGTCCTTCTTCACTGGCTCGCTGATCGCCCGTTTCGGCGTGCTGGCGGTGATGCTGGCGGGGACCGTGCTGCTGGCCGGGCATGTCGCGCTCAGCCTGAGCGGTACCGAGATCCATAGCTTCGCCTCGGCGCTGGTGCTGCTCGGGGTCGGCTGGAACTTCCTCTATGTCGGCGGCACGACGATGCTGACCGACACCTATTTGCCGGCCGAGCGGGCGCGGGCGCAGGCGGCCAACGATCTCACCATCTATACTGTCGGCCTCGCCGCCTCGCTCGGCGCGGGCGCGCTGCTGCAGGCGCTGGGCTGGCGCGCGATGAACCTCGTCCTGCTGCCCTGGCTGCTGCTCGCCTTCGTCGCGCTCGCCTGGCACGGCGCGCGCAGCCGCAGGGCCGCGCCGGATTGAAATCCTAGTTGGTGCCGGTCGTTGCCGGCTGCTCCGCCGGCGGCTGCTCGGGCGCGGGCGCCGCGGCCGGGGCCTGGCCGTGGCGCTGCACCAGGTCGAACGCGCGCTGGTACCAGCGGGTGTTCGGATAATTGGCGCCGAGCACCGAGGCCGAGCGGCGCGCCTCCTCGGGAATGCCGAGCGCGAGATAGGATTCGGTCAGGCGCATCAGCGCCTCGGGCGCGTGGCTGGTGGTCTGATATTCGTCGACCACCTGGCGGAAGCGGACCACCGAGGCGAGCCACTGACGGCGGCGCTGGTAGAAGCGGCCGATCTCCATCTCCTTGCCGGCGAGATGGTCGCGGACCAGGTCGATCTTGAGCCGGGCATCATCGGCATAAGGCGTGTTCGGATAGCGGCGGGTCAGCTCGCCGAGCGCGTCGAGCGCCTGGCGGGTGATCGCCTGGTCGCGGGTGACGTCGTTGATCTGCTCGTAATAATTGAGCGCGATCAGATAATAAGCATAAGGCGCGTCGCGATTGCCCGGATGGATGGCGAGGAAGCGACGCGCCGATTCGATCGACTTGGTGTGATCGTTGGCGGCATAATAGGAAAAGGCGCTCATCAGCTGCGCGCGCCGCGCCCAGACCGAATAGGGATGCTGGCGCTCGACCTCGTCGAAGATCAGGGCGGCCTGCTGATACTGGTTGTTCTGCAGCCTTTGCCAGGCGGCATTGTAGAGGGTGTTGACGTCGCGGGCGACATAACGGGTGTCGGCCTTGGTCCGTCCCCCGCCCAGACCGAGCGTGCCGCAGGCGGCGAGCGGGACCACGGCGGCGGCGGCGGCGAGAAGAGCAAGCGGACGGGAAATTTTCGGCATGGCGGGCTTCTTAGCTGAGCGTTCGGCCAAGGCCAAGCGGCCTTGACGGGGTCCGATTCCAAGCTGAGCCGGGACGCGATGAATGGCGCTTTAATAAGGTTGTGTTAGGCCAGGCCAATGCTGCGGGTGCTGACCCTCTCCACCTTGTTTCCCAATGCGGCGCGGCCGACGCTCGGCGTGTTCGTCGAGCGCCAGACCCTGGGCCTCGCCGCGCGTCCCGATGTCGAGCTGCAGGTCGTCGCGCCGATCGGCCTGCCGCCCTGGCCGTTGTCGCGCCATCCCCATTACCGGCCGCTCGCCGGCCTTGCGGCGAAGGAGGAGTGGAAGGGGCTCAAGGTCCACCGCCCGGTCTACCGGACCTGGCCACGGTTCGGCGCCAAGGGCACGGCGGCGCGGATCGGCGATGCGCTGCTGCCGCTGCTCCGGGACATCCGCCAGCGCTTCGCTTTCGACGTGATCGACGCCGAATTCTTCTGGCCGGACGGGCCGGCCGCGATGCGGCTCGCCGAGGCGCTGGGCGTGCCGTTCTCGATCAAGGCGCGCGGCAGCGACATCCATCATTGGGGCGTCCAGCCCGCGATCGGCGATGAGATCGTCGCCGCGGGCCAGCGCGCCGACGGCCTGCTCGCGGTCAGCGCGGCGCTGCGCGACGAGATGGCCGGGCTCGGTATGCCGGCCGACCGCATCCGGGTCCATCATACCGGCATCGACCTCGACCGCTTCCAGCCGGTCGACCGGGTCCGGGCCAAGGCGGATCTCGGCGTGACCGGACCGCTGCTGGTGACGGCCGGAGCGCTGATCGAGCGCAAGGGCCAGGCGATCGCGATCGAGGCACTCGCTGATGTTCCCGACGCCACCTTGCTGCTGGTCGGGGAAGGACCCGACCGGCCGATGCTCGAGAAGCTTGCCGCCCGGCTCGGCCTGTCCGAACGGGTGCGCTTTCTCGGCAGCCGGCCTCATGCGGAGCTGCCCGGCTTGCTCGCTGCCGCCGATGTTGCGGTCCAGCCGAGCGGCTTCGAAGGCATCGCCAATGTCTGGATCGAGGCGATGGCCTGCGGCACGCCGGTCGTCACCTGCGACGTCGGCGGCGCGCGCGAGGCGATCGACCGCCCGGAGGCGGGACGGCTGGTGGCGCGCGAGCCCGGGGCTTTTGCGGCTGCGATTCGGGACCTGCTCGGCGCGCCGCTGGCGCCGGACGAGGTGCGCGCGTCGGCAGAGCGGTTCAGTTGGGAGCGCAACGCCGCCGAACTGTTCAGCCATTTGTCGGGGATGGTGGTTCGGCGCGTTTGAGAGTTCCCTGATCCGTGTCCCGGCGTAGGCCGGGACCCAGTTCGGAGGCCGTACCAGAACCCCGCCAACCCCCAAAATCGCCAAGTTAGGA
>JAYRLF010000339.1:0-4673 GCA_041905385.1 Allosphingosinicella sp. | reverse complement strand
CCGGCGGCGCAGCCCGACGTCGCCGAGGCGGTGCAGCTCCGCTTCGGCTTCCGTCCCGAATTCCGGCCGCTCACCGATTACGATCCGGCCCTCGCCCGGCTCGATGCGGCCATGCCCGGTACCGGCCCGCTCGCCGCGCGGATCGACGCGATGCGGGCCGCCGCGGCGGTCGCGCCGGACCGGATCGAGGCAGTCTTCAACGCCGCGCTCGCCGAATGCCGGCGCCGCACCGGCAGCCGCATCCCGCTCGGCGAGGAGCGGGTCGAGGTGCAGTTCGTCGAGGATCCGGTCACCCCCGCTTATGCCGCTTATTCCGGCCACGGCCGGACGATCGTGAGGATCAGCCGCACCGTTCCGACCGATGTCGACCGGCTTCTCGTCCATGCCTGCCACGAAGCCTATCCGGGCCATCACGTTCATTATCTCGGCATGGACCGGTCGCTGTTCCGTCAGCGCGGCTGGATCGAATATGCGGTCGGCATCGCCAGCGATCCGTTCGTCCCCGCCGCCGAAGCGATCGCGGAATATGGCGTCGGCCTGGCTTTTCCGGTGGAGGAGCGGATCGCCTTCGAACGCGACGTCCTTTATCCGCTCGCCGGCCTGACCATGCGCAACGAAGGCCAGTGGCGCGCCTTCCTGACCGCGCGGCCCGAATTGCTTGGGGCGAGCGCGACCGTGGCGCGCGACCTGGTCAGCGGCGCGATCGATGCGGAGCGGGCGCGCCAGCTCTTCATTCGCTACCGGCTCCAGAACGAGGCCGGCGCGACCCAGTCGGTCCGCATGATCTCGGCCGGCTTCGGCATCTATCTGATCGCCTCCGATTTCGGCTGGTACGCGGTCGACCGCACCATCCGCGGCCGCCCGGTCGAGGAGCAATGGCGGCTGCTGCGGCAGATGCAGCAGGAGCCGATGCTGATGGAGGACATCCTCCGGCTCTGATTTCGGCCGCCGCGCGTTCGTTGCACGCGTGAAAAAGTCGGAACGGTCTTCGATCGCCACCGGTTTTGGGCGCCATGGCACGCGAGGTCTTCACCGAGCCCAGCGATTGTTTCGTCGAGGAAGGGCTGATCGTGCAGGACGGCCCCAACGGCGTCTCGGCGACCTTCACCCCCGAGGCGGCGCTGGAAACGTCCGATCGCATGCTCAACGCGGCGATGCTCGCGCTCGGCCAGGAAGCGATCGCACGCGACCGGCTCGAGCCCCGCAACAACCAGCCCTGAGGGCGCTCGGCAAAAAAAAAGGCCGGACGCTGGGCGTCCGGCCTGTGACCAATTTCAGGGAGTCTTTGGTCGAGGGCCGTTCTAGCCGAGTCGCGCGCCTCCCGATATTCGGACGAATACGTAGGCGCGCTTGCTCGCCTTTCTGCGCCGCCGCATAAGTCGCGCGAGGGGAGTCCGCGTCATGATCAAATGCGCCGTCATTCTCGCCGCCGCTGCATTGGGCGTCGCTGCCCTGGCCCAGGACAATCCCGACGAGCAATTTCTCGCGGTCGAGGGCGACGGCCCCTGGTATCTCCAGCGCACGACCTGCACCCTCGCCCACAATGACGACGCCACCGGCGTCACGATCTGGTTCCGCCTGAGCATGGGCCTCGACGTCGAGTTCGCCGACCGCCGCC
The DNA here is from genome assembly GCA_041905385.1 of Allosphingosinicella sp. Taxonomy (GTDB): domain Bacteria; phylum Pseudomonadota; class Alphaproteobacteria; order Sphingomonadales; family Sphingomonadaceae; genus Allosphingosinicella. The sequence continues at coordinate 3,055 of JAYRLF010000339.1, read as the reverse complement.
TGCGCGGCGTCCGCGACGGCAGCGATGCGACCCTGGTGATCGCCATCGACTCCCGCCAGGAGCAGACCTTCGCGCAGGGAACCTCGTGGGAGGACGGCCGCTCCGGCTACCGCATGTTGACCATTTCCGACCCGGTTGACCTCGAGGGCGGCCGCCGGCTCGAGATCCGCCGCAGCAACCAGCTTCTGGTCCAGATTCCGCTCGCCGGCGTCGCGCCGGCCCTTGCCGCATTGCGCGACTGCCAGCAGGCCGCCGCCGACATGGTCGTCGACGAGAATGCCGCCATGACCGACGGCAATTTCATCAACGCCCAATAGGCCCGCGCCGCAGCCGGGATGGCGAGGCGCGCCGTGACGCGCTAGGATGCGCCGACCGCAGCGGGAGGACATCGCCATGGCCGTATGGGAGCTCAAGGGACGCGAGCTGGTCAACTGCACCTGCGAATATGGTTGCAACTGCCAGTTCAACGCGTTGCCCGACAAGGGCCATTGCCACGCGGTGGCCGGGATCCAGATCGACCAGGGCCATCATCACGAGACCCGGCTCGACGGCCTGCGCATCGCCGCCATCTTCAAATGGCCGGGGCCGATCCACGAGGGCAATGGCGAGGTGATCGCCTTCGTCGACGAGAAGGCCGACGATGCCCAGCGCGACGCCCTGCTCAGGATCATGACCGGCCAGGACACCGATCCGTTCGCCACCATGTTCGCGGTCTACGCCTCGACCGTGACGGTGATGCACGAGCCGGTCTTCACCCGCATCGACCTCGAGCTCGACGTCGACGGCCGCCGCGGCCGGATCTCCGTGCCCGGCTATATCGAGACGGTCGGCGAGCCGCTCCGCAACAAGGTCACCGGCGAGGAAGCGCGCGCCCAGATCGTGCTGCCGGCCGGCTTCGAATATGAGGTCGCCGACATCGGCAGCGCGACCAGCCGCACCGAGGGGCCGGTCAAGGTGGAGATGGCCGACAGCTACGGCCAGTTCGCCCATCTCCACCTCAACAGCCACGGCGTGGTGCGAACCCGCTGAGGCGCCGGCAACTGCGCACGAGTCACCCCGGCGAAAGCGATTGGACGCTAAGGTGAATGCCCCTTACTCCCCTCCCTGCACGTAGATTGACCCGGCGGACCGTCCCCCGGACGGTCCTTTGGATCCGGGCCAATGGGCCGGGGGTGGGTACGTTTTCGGAGAGTCACTGCTGGACGGAGACCGACCCACCCCTACCCCTCCCTGTACTCAGGGAGGGGAACCACTTTGCGTATCTTGGTGCGCAAGGACGCAGGCAGACGACCCTTGGCCGGACGATGAACCCGTTTGCACGCTGACCCGATGACCGCCGGCGCCCCGATCGAACGCCTGCTCCGCCGCGACCGCGCGATCATCGTCGTCGCGCTCGTCCTGCTCTGCCTGCTCGCCTGGCTCTATCTGTTCACCGGCGCCGGCATGAACATGGATGTCCGCGCCCTCTCCGGATTGGCGCCGTCATCGGCCCCGACGAAAGGCCACCACGACATGGCCGCCATGCCCGGCATGGGCGCCGGCGGATGGACCGCCGCGGCCTTCGCCATCCATCTCGCAATGTGGTGGGTGATGATGGTCGCGATGATGCTGCCCGCCGCGGCGCCCACCATCCTGCTCTACGCGACCGTCCACCGCGGCGCGCAGGCGCAGGGCCGGCTCGATCCCGGCGCCCCGCCGGCCGGCGCCTTCCTCGCCGGCTATCTCCTGATCTGGCTGCTCTTCTCGCTCGCCGCCACCGTCCTGCAATGGGCGCTCGAGTGGCAGGGCATCCTCTCGGCGATGACGATGGGGTCGCAGAGCCGCTGGCTCACCGCGGGCCTGCTCCTCGCCGCCGGCCTCTACCAGCTGACGCCGCTCAAGCAGGCCTGCCTCGCCGGCTGCCGCTCTCCGGCACAATGGCTCGCCCGCCACTGGCGCCCCGGCGCGTCCGGCGCGCTCCGCCTCGGCATCCGCCACGGCGCCTATTGCGTCGGCTGCTGCTGGCTCCTGATGGCGATCCTGTTCGCCGGCGGCGTCATGAACCTCGCCTGGATCGCGCTGCTGGCGCTGGTCGTGATGGCGGAGAAACTGCTGCCGGGCGGGCCGTGGATCGCCCGTGGACTCGGCACGGCGCTGGTGGCGGGCGCCGCCGTTGTGCTGATGGCGTGAGGGGCGGCCGGCGGTCCCTCAGACCCCCATCAGCTGGCGCGCCGCCGCGTGCCACCATGGCGTGTCCCACAGCGCGTGCACCAGCACGGCGGCCGGCAGGAACAGGCCGAGCCAGATCCAGTAGGCGCGATGGACCGCGCGGTTGCGGATCACGTCCCAGGCCAGCATCGGCGCGATCGCCAGCAGGGTATAGAGATCGGGCGCGACCGGCGTGACCGGCATCGTCGTCGGCAGCCAGGGGATGCGGTCGATCCCGGCCGGCAGCGCCAGCGCCGTGCCGAGGATCATCAGCCTCTTGTGCAGGCCGGCATCCCGCCCCCGCGCCCGCAAGGCGATCGCCATGCAGATCGGAAACAGGATGCCGATGCGCAGCTGCAGCAGCATGATGTTGTCGACGATCAGCAGCACCTGCTCGAGCTGCTCGCGGGCCGTGCCGGACGCCGCTTGGGCGGCCGTCCAGACGCCGAGATAATTGGTCGGCACCAGGATGAAGCCGATCGCGACGATCGCCGGCACCAGCACCATCGCCGCCAGGCCCAGCCGCCGATGGAATCCTTCCTTGCCCACGGCGACCAACAGGGTTTGCGCGAGCAGCAGCAACAGGAACGAGCCCATCGCGATCGCGTGCAGGTGCGCGACCAGCGGGAAAGGCCCGCGTTGCCCGGCCCGGACCGCCTCGATCTGCGCGAGCGAATTGGGAATGAAGCCGGCAAGCACGATTGCGATGAAGAAGGCCGCCATCACCACATAGATCCAGCGGTCGAGCGCATGCGCGCGCAGCGTGCCGGACAGGCGGTCCGGCCGCGGGCCGGAGTCGACGATCTTTTCTGCGACTGTGGCCATGGCGTTCCCCCCTTTTTAAGCGGCTAGACCCCCATCAGCTGCC
>JAYRLF010000338.1:0-4683 GCA_041905385.1 Allosphingosinicella sp. | reverse complement strand
CGCCTCGAACCAGCGCGCCGTCTCGACGTCGGCGGTCAGCACGCTGGCATTATAGGCGGTCAGGCCGAGCACGGACTCGTAGCGGCGGCGCTTGGCGTCGGGCAGCTCGGGCAGGCTCTCGCGGCACTCCGACAGGAAGGCGTCGGACAGCTCGACCGGCAGCAGGTCCGGATCGGGGAAGTAGCGATAATCATGCGCTTCCTCCTTCGAGCGGAGCGAGCGCGTCTCGATCTTGTCGGGATCGAAAAGCCGGGTCTCCTGGACGACCGTGCCGCCGCTCTCGAGCACCTCCACCTGGCGGTTGGCCTCGATCTCGATCGCGGCCATGATGAAGCGGACCGAATTGACGTTCTTGGTCTCGGTGCGGGTGCCGAGCGCGCCGCCGGGCTTGCGCACCGAGACGTTGACGTCGGCGCGCATGCTGCCCTGCTCCATATTGCCGTCGCAGCTGCCGACATAACGCAGGATCGATCGCAATTTGCGGACATAGGCGCCGGCCTCTTCGGGCGAGCGCATGTCGGGCTTGGAGACAATCTCCATCAGCGCGACTCCGGAACGATTGAGGTCGACATAGGAGTAGGTCTTGTGCTGGTCGTGCAGCATCTTGCCGGCATCCTGCTCGAGATGGATGCGCTCGATGCCGACCGTGCGGGCCGAGCCCTCATCCTTCTCGTCGAGCAGGATCTCGATCTCGCCCTCGCCGACGATCGGATGGTAGAGCTGGCTGATCTGATAGCCCTGCGGCAGATCCGGATAGAAATAGTTCTTCCGGTCGAAGCGCGACCAGGGATTGATCTGCGCATTGAGCGCCATGCCCGTGCGGACCGCCTGGCGGATGCATTCGACATTGGGCACCGGCAGCATGCCGGGCATGGCCGCGTCGACCAGGCTGACCTGGGCGTTGGGCTCGGCGCCGAACTCGGTCGCCGCGCCCGAGAAGAGCTTGGCGTTGGAGACGACCTGGGCGTGGACCTCGAGGCCGATCACGACCTCCCACTCGCCGGTCGCGCCATGGATGCGATAGTCAGACATTTACCCTCACCCTCCCAAGCCTGACGGCTTGGGTCCCTCCCTCTCCCCAAATGGGAGAGGGCAACAAAGTTTCCAGCGCGCACCTTCCCTCTCCCATTTGGGGAGAGGGGGGACCCGCCGCGAAGCGGTGGGGGGTGAGGGCCCTCACCACCAGGCCTCCGGGCGATGGGTGAAGCCGGCGCGCTGCTCGATCGCGAGGCCGGCGTCGAGCACGGTCTGCTCGTCGAGCGCCTTGCCGACGATCTGCAGGCCGAGCGGCAGGCCCTGGCCGTCGAGCCCGGCAGGCACCGACATGGCCGGCAGGCCGGCGAGGCTGGCCGGAACCGCGAACACGTCGTTCAGATACATGGCGATCGGATCGGCGCTCTTCTCGCCGAGCGCGAAGGCGGCCGACGGCGCGGTCGGTGCGAGCAGGAAATCGCATTCGGCCCAGACCCGCTCGAAATCGCGCGCGATCAGGGTGCGGACCTTCTGCGCCTGGTTGAAATAGGCGTCGTAGAAGCCGGCCGACAGCACATAGGTGCCGATCATGATCCGGCGCTTGACCTCGGCGCCGAAGCCGGCGGAGCGGGTCGCCTCGTACATGTCGTTGAGCCCGCCCTGCTCCGGCGCGACCCGCCGGCCGTAGCGGACGCCGTCATAGCGGGCGAGGTTGGACGAGGCTTCGGCCGGGGCGATGATGTAATAGGTCGGCAGCGCATATTTGGTGTGCGGCAGCGACACCTCGACGATCTCGGCGCCGGCATCCTTCAGCCAGGCGATGCCGTCGTCCCAGACCTTGCCGATCTCCTCGGGTACGCCCTCGATCCGATATTCCCTCGGAATGCCGACCTTCTTGCCGCGGATGTCGCCGGTCAGGTTCGCTTCCCAGGCCGGCACCGGCAAATCGAGCGAGGTCGAATCCTTCGCATCGAAGCCGGCCATCGCCTCGAGCATGATCGCGCAGTCGCGGACGTCGCGCGCCATCGGCCCGGCCTGGTCGAGGCTCGAGGCGAAGGCGACGATGCCCCAGCGCGAGCAGCGGCCATAGGTCGGCTTGATGCCGGAAATGCCGACGAAAGCGGCCGGCTGGCGGATCGAGCCGCCGGTGTCGGTGCCGGTGACGCCGGGCGCAAGTCGTGCCGAGACCGCCGCCGCCGAGCCGCCCGAGCTGCCGCCCGGCGCGAGCGGCGCATTGCCGCCGTCGCTGCGCCGCCAAGGCGAGATCACCGGCCCATAACCGCTGGTCTCGTTCGACGAGCCCATCGCGAACTCGTCCATGTTGAGCTTGCCGAGCATGCCCGCGCCGGCGCGGAACAGATTGCCGCTGACCGTGGACTCATAGGTCGGTTCGAAACCCTCGAGGATGCGGCTGCCGGCGGTGGTCTGCACGCCTTCGGTCGCGAACAGGTCCTTGATGCCAAGCGGCACGCCCGAGAGCGGCTTGAGATCGCCCGAAGCGCGCGCCGCGTCCGCGGCGTCGGCGGCGGCGAGCGCATGGTCCGGCGTCTCGACGACGAAGGCGTTGAGCGCCTTGCCGTTCGCGACCGCGGCGTTGAACGCCTCGGCCACCTCGCGCGCGCTGAACGCGCCGTCACGGACGCCGTCGCGGATCGCCGCGATGCCGAGATCGGTGAGCGCGGCCATTATTCGATCACCTTCGGGACGGCGAAGAAGCCATGTTCGGCGACCGGCGCGTTGGCGAGCACATCCTCGCGAATGCCGCCGTCGGTGACGACGTCGTCGCGCAGCCGGAGATGGTTCGGAATCACCGCGGTCATCGGCGCGACGCCGGAAACGTCGACCTCCTGCAGCTGCTCGATCCAGCCGAGGATGTTGGACAATTCGGGCGCGAGCGCCTCGGCTTCGGCGTCGCTGACCGCAATGCGGGCGAGGCGCGCGATATGGCGCACGGTGGACGTATCTACGGACATGGCCGCGCCGCTAGCATTGCTGCTGCACTGCGGCAAGGCGAGCGGAGACAATCCGACCGATCACAGGCGCGGCTTGCATGCGGGCCGCGCATCCGCTCTACGGCCCGCGTGCAGAAGAAAAGACGAAGCCCCGCCGGCTGCTTCCTCCGGCTCGTCGCGGCGCTCACCATCCTCGTCATCGTTGGCGCCGTCGCCTATCGCGTCTTCGAGAAGGAGCTGATGCGGCTCGCGCTGGTGCCGACCGCCGACTTCGTCGATGTGCCGCTGCCGGCCGGCGCGACCTATGCGCGGCCGGACATGTGGGTCGCGCGGCCCGACATCAGCGTCAACAATCCCGCTTTGTGGACTCCGGACGGCGTCGCGCCAACGCGGCGGCCCGAGGCGTCCGTCTTCTTCGTCCACCCGACCAGCTTCCTCGAGCGCTCGGCCTGGAACGCGCCGTTGGACGACGAGGAATCGCAGCGCCGGGCGCGCCTGTTCGTCCGCCACCAGGCGAGCGTGTTCAACGGCATCGCCGCGATCTGGGCGCCCAAATATCGCCAGGCGACGTTCGGCGCCTTCCTCACCAATCGCGACAATGCGCGGCGCGCGCTCGACTTCGCCTATCGCGACGTGCTCGCCGCCTATGAGGTCTTCCTTGCCCAGGCTCCGGCCGACCGGCCGATCATCCTCGCCGCCCACAGCCAGGGCAGCCTGCATTTGATGCGGCTGCTGCAGGAGCGGCTGCGCGGCGCGCCCGAGGCGAACCGGATCGTCGCCGCCTATCTGATCGGCTGGCCGATCTCGACCCGGGCCGATTTGCCCGCCTTGCCGCTGCCGGCCTGCGAACGGCCCGACCAGGCGCGCTGCCTGGTCTCGTGGCAGAGCTTCTCCGAGCCGGCCGACACCAGCCAGGTCACCGAGGTGTTCGATGCGTCGCAAGGCCCCGGCGGCGTGCCGCGCGCCGGCTCGCCGATCGTCTGCACCAACCCGCTGACCGGGGCCGCCGGCGGCGCGGCGCCGCGCGAAGCCAATCTCGGGACCCTGGTGCCGAACGACGATTTCAGCCGCGCCGAATATCGCCGCGGCGCGATCCCCGCGCGCTGCGACCAGCGCGGCTTCCTCCTGATCGGCGACAATGAGGCGCTGCCGGACCTCGGTCCCCATGCGCTGCCCGGCAACAATTACCATGTCTACGATTATGCCCTGTTCTGGGGGAATGCCCGCGCCGACGCCGAGCGGCGGCTGGCGGCATACCGGCGGCGGTGATCACCACCGTCGCCCGTGATTTCCGCGGCGCGCTCCCCTCCGGCGGACGGTTGATCGGGCTCGACGTCGGCACGCACACGATCGGCACCGCTTTGTGCGACGCCGGCTGGACGATCGCGACACCGGCCGAGCTGATCCGGCGCACCAAATTCTCGAAGGACCTTGCTGCGCTCGGGGCACTGATCGAGGCGCAGCAGGTGCGGGGAATCGTTGTCGGCCTGCCGCTCAATCTCGACGGCAGTGATTCCCCCCGCACCCAGTCCGTCCGCGCCTTCGCCCGCAATCTCGCGCCGCTGGATCTGCCAATCCTGCTCTGGGACGAACGCTGGTCGACCCAGGCGGTGACACGTACATTGATCGACGCCGACACGAGCCGCGCCCGCCGGGCCGAGCTGGTCGACAAGATGGCGGCCGGTTATATTCTTCAGGGCGCGATCGACGCCCTCGCCTCCGCAGCCGACTAGGGTCCGGACCCTAGACATGGCGAATT
>JAYRLF010000337.1:0-4684 GCA_041905385.1 Allosphingosinicella sp. | reverse complement strand
CCGGTGTTCTGCGGCGATGCTGGCGCGGAGCTGGAGCGGCTGGCGGATTTCTATGAGGGGGAAATGGCGCGGGCGGCCTGAGGGGCGCGGCGTCGACGAGAGGCATGCCCCGGCGCAGGCCGGGGTCCAGTTCGGGCTCCGGACTGGGTCCCGGCCTGCGCCGGGAAACAATTGTTCCGTCAAAGCAGGCGAACCGCTCCGACATAGAGCGCCACGATGCCGCAGCCGACAATCGCGTAGCGAAAGACGAGTTCGGCCCAATAGGATCCGTGTTCGACATCGCGGTCCTGGACGCCGACCTCGCTGTGGATCAGGCCATCCCTATGCGCCCAATAGATGCCCCAGGCGCCCCAGCAGAGGCAGGCGATGCCGAGGACAATGATCGCAAGATCGTCCATTTCCATCAGCCGACAAGCCCGAGAAGGCCCTTGAAGACCAGGATCGGACCCAACACCAGCAGCCCGAGGCGAATGCAAATTTCCGCGCAGAACATGCGAGGGTCCTGGCTTTCGAGGACGTCGCCGCCTTCGCCGCCGATGACGCCATGTTCGATAGCCCGGTAGAGATCCCAGACTGCCCAGCCGCCCAAGGCAAGGCCGGCCAGAATCAGCAATGGGGCGCTTTCGAAAAGCACATCCTGGAGATCGACTGGACCCGCGACCATGGCTTGCGTCGATCATAACAGGATTTGTGGGTTTCACCGATTCGAGGCTGGCGATGATCAGGCCGTCTCGAGTTCCTGGGGCCGGTCCTCTTCAATTTTCATGTGGAGGCCGAGCGCGCGCAACACTTTCAGCACTGTATCCAGTGTGGGGTTGCCATCTTCACTGAGCGCCTTGTGGAGCGCTTGGCGATTCAGGCCCGCGTCCCGCGCCAGCTTGCCGATACCACCTCGGGCGCGGGCAACCGCACCGAGCGCGGACGCAATATAGCGAGGATCGCCGAGCTCGATGGCGTCATTCAAGAGATGGGCCTGGTCGGCCGCCGTATCGAGATACTCGGCCACATCGAACGGGCGGAATTGTTTTTTCATCCTGGGACTCCCTTGCCGTCACTGCCGAACGGGCCAATCATTCCCAATCGACCGCCATTTCCTTTGCCCTTGCGACCTCCCGATCCTGCGAGTCCTTGTCGGCGCCACAGAGAAGAATGGCGACCACCTCTTCACGGATCGAGTCATAGACCCGGTAGCCCGGTCCGACGTGAATCCGCAGCTCGCTCACACCATCGCCGACGCCTGAACGGTCTCCGAAATAGCACATGCCGGGCGCGTGCCGGACCATCTATGGGTTGCTCATGAGGCGCCGGACGAAGCGGATGATGCGGACGAGAATCTCGGCGATCACCGCGGCGATGGCGACGAACGCGCCGACCAGGACGAGGACGGCGAGCGGAGCGTGGGGGCCGATCCCGAGCGGACGAATTCGATCACGAGGAAAAGCAGGAGGCCGAGCAGGAAGAAGGCGAGTCGGCCCATCGGGCGGATCAGGGCGAGCAGCAACACCGGGAGAACGAAGAGCGTGAAAACCAGTGCCGTGTCGATCATCGCGTCGGCGCCTCGGCAAGATCGTAATTGTGAGGGAGCGGGCGGCCGTCGGGCGCGAAGAGATCCTCCTCATGGGTCCAGACGATCAGCTCGCCGTCAACGAATTCGATCCGCAGCGCCGAGCCGAGCTCGTCCTGAACGTCAGCCGAATCGTAATAGAGCAGTGCCTCCTGTCCGGGCTCCAGGCGGAAGCGCGAGGTCGACAGCTCGAGCGTGATGAATTGCGGCGCGCCGCTGCTGTTCACGAAGCTCTGGCGCAGCTTCATTGCGGGTCTCCGTAGCGGTTGGGGCCCGGGTCCGGGCGGCGGGCGAGGAGGACGGCGAGGAGGAAGAGCGAGCCGAGATAGGCGATGTTGTTGAGGAAGAGCAGAGCGAAGGTGCCGCCGTCCGGCGGCTCGGCGAAGAGGCGGGGCAGTTGGATCATGGCGATCGTGAAGAAGGGGATGGGCAGCAGGCCGAAGAGGCCGGAGAGGCCGCGATCGTGGAGGCGGCGGGTGACGGCGGCGGCGAGCAGGACGGCGGCGAGGGCGAAGACCAGCGCGACGCCGCGGGTGATGCCGCTCATGTCGCCGAAGAGATCCGGCGGGCCGCCTTCGACGCTGATCGAATAGTGGCCGGGCCCGGACGTGACGGTGGTGTTCTCGGGATGCTCGGCGGCGTAGCGCCGCATCCGCGTCATCGTGTCCACGAACCAGGGCAGCATGATGATCGGGAAAATCGCCATCGAGCTGAAGAAGATCGACAAAGCACATGGCCAGAATTGCTCGGGCGTCTCGCGGCCGCCGAAGCGGTGCAGATTGGCGAGATTGTATTTCACCGATTCGAGGGTGGTCATGGGTGAGGTTCCTGCCCCGGACGGTCGGTGTGTTTGTATCGGGTTCAATCTTCCGCGGGGTCAAAGGAAATCAGCGGTTTATGTCGTGGCGTTCCCCTGGCGGGGGCCGAGGTCCAGCTCGGACTCCCGACTGGGTCCCGGCCTTCGCCGGGAAACGACTGATTTTCGATGTCGGTATCAAAGAGGTTGTTCAGGCGGCCGCGGATATCTTTCGGGGTCTGCCGCCGAGCTTGCCATTCTCGCGCGACGCTGCGGCCCGCCGTTCCTGCCGCGACCAATCCATTGGGCCGAGGAATCCTTCCAGCAGGCCGACGATCGAGAAATCGGCATCCAGCTTCGGGAAGTGGAGCGTGCTGCCGGCGCCGTCGATCGCGACATCCGCGAGCTGTTCCTCCGACGCTTCCCCGAGGCCATGCGCGTCGCGCGGGTCGAAGGAGAAATCGATGCCGGTATTCAGCCGGACGACGATCCGACGACTCCTGCGATCGAAGCGTGCGGAAAGCGCCTGGGGCGTCGGGCGGCGCTGTCCGCGATCGGTCGCCTTGTCAAAGGTGCGTTCGTCGATTTCGATGAACTTAGCCATGTATCTCACTCCACTTGTCACAGCAGGCCTGCAGCCGTTCTGCGATCTCCTGGCCCAATTCGTTCAAATGGCCGAGCGACCAATCGCCCTTGTGATCCCAATATTCGACCGGTCCATCGGGACAGTTGAGCTTGAAGCGCGCATCGCGCCCTTTGCCCAAAGCATGAACGTGCGGCGGCGGATGGTCGTTCGATCGGACCACGACGCGATAGCGCCTTCGGCTCTGGAAAACCTGTGCCACTGCCGGCTGGTATCATAAAACCTAGAGTTCGTCTAGGTTATTGAGTGGCGCAGGGATCGGGGCGGGTAGAGGGGTCGGTGGGCTATAAGCTCGTACTTCGTTCCCACCCCCTGACCCCCTCCCTGGAAGGGAGGGGGGAGTGGCGGGAATGGTTCGGAAATGGTTCTAATAGTTGGGCGATATCATTGAGATAGGCCGCGAATCGGGGCAGGATCGGTGAAAAGCGGGGGAATCGGGCGATGGCTGCTGCTCGAGGGAATCGCCTCATCCTGGCCGGGATTGTCGGCATCCTGATCGCATGGCTGGGCCTGCCATCACCGGCATCGGCCAATCGGGCGACGACGCCGGCGGCGGCGGCGCCTGCGCCGGCCCAGCCCAATATCGTGCTGCCCAATCAGCAGGCGATCAGCCAGCTCGCCAATGTCAGCGTGCAGCCGCAGCCGGCGCGGTTCGATCAGTCGGCCGATGTCATCCTGACGGTCCACTATCTGCGCAAGGGCTTCAGCAGCGAGCAGGCGCTGTTCGACTATATGCGCGAGAATCTGGTGATCATGGTCGGCACGGCGCCGGCTTCGATCGAAGGCGAGATCCAGGCGAATGGGGCCGGCGCGCCGGATGCGACCGTGCGGTCGATCATCTTGTCGATCCCGGTCAGGATGCCGCCGAACCCGGATCTCACGGAGACCCAGGCCCAGTCGCAGCGTCTCGCCGTCACGGTCCGGGGCAGCAGCCTGAAGCCAGTCGGCACCACGATCACCGTCGCGCCGGGCGGGGCGGGGCCGATCCTCTATCTGATCGGCCTGCTGATCGTCGCGATCCTGATCGCGGCGGCGACGGCGCTTTATTTCTGGACCAAGGACCGCGCCACGCGGCGGACCATGAGCAACCTGACCGAGCAGTTCGGCAGGCAGGCCGTGGAGGCATCGGAGATCGCCATCTCGACGATGCTGGAAGAGGCGAGCCCGGCGACCGGACCGCGGATCGCGGAGGGGCGGCGGGGGCAGGACGCGCCGATCCTGCCAGACCCGCGCGGCGACGGGCTTCCCGATCCGCCCGACGAGCTGGTCCAGGCGATCGCAGGTCAGCAGGCGGTGCTGGTGCTCGGCCACGGCCTTTCGGTCGAGGCCGGCGTGCCGGGCGGAGCGGCGCTGCTGCTGCGCCTGATCCAGGGGCTGGGCGAGGCGGCGCCGCGCGCGCTCGCCAAGGTGACCGAGTCCGACGAGCCGGAGGCGGCGCTGGCGGCGCTGGTCGACCGGCTCGGCGGCTTTTCGAAGGTGATGGACGCGCTGACGTCGAGCGCGCCGCGTCCGATCCTGGCCTCGCTGATCGCCGATGCGTGCCGCGCCGCCGGGACGGCGCCCTCGGCCATGCCGGTGCTCGCGCAGCTGCCCTGGCGCGCGGCGGTGACCCTGGCCTGGGACGATCTCGCGGCCGACGCCTTCATCGCCAAGGCGCCGCGCGACCCGGGGCCGATGCGCG
>JAYRLF010000336.1:0-4703 GCA_041905385.1 Allosphingosinicella sp. | reverse complement strand
CACCAACTGGAGCGGCGGTCCGCGATGGGCGATGTCCGAAGCCGGGAAGGATTTGTGGAACACGATGCTCTGGCCGACCGTGCTGCTGGTGGTCGGCCGCTACACCAACTGGTTCAGCCGGATCCGGGACCTGCACGCGCACGATGCCGATCCGGTGGACGGGCGGCGGGGCTGATGCGGATTCTTGCCTGCAGGGCCTGGCTAGCCGCTCTTCTGCTCTGGGCGCTGGCGACGCCGGCGGCCGCCGCGGTCGAGATCGCCTTCTATTCGCGCGAGCTCGGCGGCAACAATTTCCCCCATGCCTTCGTCAGCCTGCGCGGAACGGTCGATGCGACCGGCGAGCGGGTCGACACCAGCTACGGCTTCACCGCCCGCGCGATCTCGCCGGGCATATTGTTCGGCTCGGTCGCCGGCGAGGTGGTCGTCGAAGGGCCGCAGCAGATCGCCCGCAGCACCCGCCAGTTCACGCTGACTCTCGACGACGCCCGCTATCGCGCGGTGATGGCGGTGGTCGAGCGTTGGCGGAGCCGGCCGCAGCCAAGCTACAATCTCAATCGCCGCAATTGCGTCCACTTCGTCGGCGAGCTCGCCGCCGCGGTCGGCCTTCGGGTCGAATATGTCGACCGGCTGATGAAGCGGCCGCGCTCTTTCCTGCAGCATGTCCGCTCCCTCAACCCGCAGCTCGGCGGGAGCGGATAGAGGCCGCCGCCACGGTTGCGCTACCGAAAGATAGTGGCGTTCACCCTTCAGAATCAGCGCTTTGATCCTTCCGTCCTGCTGCTATCCCTGCTAGGTTCGCGGGACCGGGCAAAGGACAAGGATATGGCCTTGCGGGGGGGTGTTTGCGTTCCGATCGGCGGGGGGAGTCCCCCCTGCCGGCGGTCGCTAGTTTCGATTTTGATGGCGGGCAGCGCGATGCTGATGGCGTCGACAGTGCAGGCCCAGACCGCGCCGACGCGCGAGCAGATCGAGCGCCAGACCGCCCAAGACGAGCCGCCGGGACGGCGCCGCGTCACCATCACCGAGGAATTCGAGCGGGCGCCCTGCGCGCTCGACCGGCCCGAATATCGCGACATCCGCTTCACCCTCAGCGACGTCGTCTTCAACGACCTGCGCGGCCTCGGCGCGAGCGACCTGCGGCCGGCGTTCGAGCGCTATCTCGGCCAGGAAATCCCGGTCGCGACGATCTGCGAGATTCGTGACCGCGCCGCGACCATCCTGCGAAACGCCGGCTACATCGCCTCGGTCGAGGTGCCGGAGCAGCGGATCGCCGACGGCACTGTCCGCTTCCAGGTGCTGATGGCCCGCCTGGTCGGGCTGCGGGTGCGCGGCGAGGCCGGCCGTTCGGAGCGGGTGATCCGCGCCTATCTCGAGCGGCTCACCCGGCAGGACGTGTTCAACCGCCGCGACGCCGAACGCTATCTGCTGCTCGCCGGCGACGTGCCGGGCTATGACGTCAGGCTGGCGCTGCGCTCCGCCGGCGGCGCGCCCGGCGAGGTGATCGGCGAGATCGCTTTGGTGCGCACCCCCGCTTCGGTCGATCTCAACGTCCAGAATTACGGCTCGCGCGAGCTCGGCCGCTTCGGCGCGCTGCTGCGCGGCCAGTTCCACGACCTGACCGGTCTCGGCGATCGCACCACGATCGGCTTCTTCACGACGCCCGATTTCCAGGAGCAGCAGACGCTCCAGATCGCCCACGACTTCCGGGTCGGCAGCGACGGCCTCACTCTCGGCGCGCAGCTGACCTATGCCTGGGCCAGTCCCGACCTCGGCGATCCCGCGATCGACTTCGATTCGCGCACCCTGTTCGCAACGCTCGAGGCGAGCTACCCGATCATCCGCCGCCAGGAGGAGAATCTGCGCGGCTCGGTCGGGCTCGACATCGTCAATCAGGATCTCGAGTTCGGCGGCATCGAGATCAACCGCGATCGCCTGCGGGTCGCCTTTGCCCGGCTCGGTTACGACACGCTCGGCTATCCTGCCGCCGACACGCGTTATTCGGCGGTGCGGCCGATGTGGGGTTTCTCGGCTTATGCGGAGGCGCGGGTCGGGGTCGACCTGTTCGGGGCGAGCGAGCCTTGCGGTCCCCTGCTGATCGCCTGCCAGCCGCCGGTGGTGCCGCCGAGCCGTGCCGAAGGCGACGCGACCGCGGCTTTGGTCCGTGCCGGCCTGCTGGCGGAGGTACGGCCCGATCCGCGCTTCACCGTCGCGGTCGGCGTGCGCGGCCAATATAGCGGCGATGCGCTGTTCGCGTTCGAGGAGTTTTCCGGCGGCAATTACACGATCGGCCGCGGCTACGATCCCGGCGCGATCATCGGCGACAGCGGCCTCGGCTTCCAGGCGGAGCTTCGTTATGGCGACGCCGTCCCGACCGCGCCGGACCGGTTCGCCTTCGAGCCGTTCGTCTTCCTCGACCAGGTCTGGGCCTGGAACGAGGACCGGATCTTCCCGATTCCGCGCCAGGAGCTGACCTCGGTCGGCGGCGGCGTTCGCGCCGTTTATGGCGATCGTTTCCGGCTCGAGGTCACCCTGGTCGCGCCGCTCGACCGGACCCTGGCGCAGCCCGATCGCGACCCGCGCCTGCTGATCTCCTTCACCACCCGCTTATGGCCATGGAGCTTCCGATGACGGACCGCCCTGCCGAGTATATCCGTCCCTATCGGCTGCGTGCGCGGCTGCTGCTCGGCGGCGCGCTGGGAACGCTGGCGGCGATGGCGCCGGCAATCGCCTTCGCGCAGGCCTTCAATGCCGCGCCCACCGTCGTGAACGGCAGCGTCAATATCACAAACGCCGCCAATAGCAGCACGATCACGGTCAATTCGGCCCAGGCGGTGGTCGATTGGGCGCCGACGATCGGCACCTTCCTTCCGGCCACCAACACCGCGACGTTCCAGGCCGGCGGGGGCCTGCCGAATTTCGCCATTCTCAATCGGATCACCAATCAGGCGCCGAACCGTTTCGATGGAACCATCAACAGCCGTATCACGGTGTCGGGCAATCAGGTCCCGGGCGGAACCGTCCTGTTCTCGAGCCCGGGCGGGATCATCGTCGGGCCGACGGCGCGCTTCGACGTCGGCAATCTCATGCTGACGACTTTGCTCGTCAACACGGACAATGGCGGCAATTTCGTCGGCCCCAACAACACCTATACTCTGACCGGCGGAGACGATTTTCCGAACTCAGAGATCCAGACTCTGCCGGGATCCCAGATCGCGGCAACCGCCGAGAACAGCTTCGTCGCGATGATCGCGCCGCGTGTCTCGGCATCGGGGCTGATCAACGTCAACGGCTCCGCCGCGTTCATCGCCGCCGAGCGAACCACGTTGAGCATCAATCAAGGCCTTTTCGACATCCAGGTCGTGGTGGGCAGCGACAATGGGACGGGCCTGATCCACCAGGGCAGCACCGGCGGCCCGTCGAGCACCGGCGTCGGCGACAATCATCGCATCTATTTCGTCACCGTCGGAAAGAATGCGGCGATCTCCGCCTTTCTCGGCGGCAATATCGGCTTCCAGCCAGCCGCAAACGCATCGATCGAGAATGGCGTCGTCGTCCTGTCCGGCGATTATAACGTCAATGCGACCGGACCATTGTTCAGCGCCGATCCGGTGAGCTTCAATCCCGTCCTGATCGGACTGGAGGCGGGCAATTTCAGCTCCAAGGTGATCGGTAGGACCGACGGGGATATCGAGATCGGCACCGAGACGGCTGTGACGGGAACCAGCAGCATCGCCCTGCGCGCCGGCGAGTTTCGGATTTTCGACACCTTCGCCGCGCCGGTCATCGAGCTGAGCTCGTTCAACATCGAGATCTTCTCGGACGGCTTCATCGGAAATGATGGGACCCAGGCGGTGACTTTGCGGTCGCTGCCCAGCTCGCAATCGATCGTCATCGGCGGACCCGGCGTCGTCAACGGCTACCACCTCTCCAATGTCGAGGCGAACCGGATCCGGACCAATCTCCTGACGATCCGGTCGACGACGACGAGCGACGATCCCGGGCGGCCACCCGATATCCTGATCGCCGATCTGACCTTGAAC
This sequence comes from Allosphingosinicella sp., assembly GCA_041905385.1. Taxonomy (GTDB): domain Bacteria; phylum Pseudomonadota; class Alphaproteobacteria; order Sphingomonadales; family Sphingomonadaceae; genus Allosphingosinicella. The sequence goes on along the minus strand of JAYRLF010000336.1, from coordinate 663 downwards.
GCCTCCGGCTCGGGCCCGCGTGTGGGCGCGCTCGACATCGAAGCCGGCTCGAACGGCAATATCTCACCCTATCTGCAAGTGAACGGCAACCTCCTGCTCAGCAATGCGGACAGCGACACGAGCGTCCGCCTGGCGGCCGCCGACCGGATCGAGGTTCAGACGCCCGGCAGCGTCCGCATCCAGGATGCGCTCGGCCGTCCGACCGGCGACGTCACGTTCGAATCGGCCAATGTCTGGATCACCAATTTCCAGCTGCTCCAGCAGCTGCGCGCCGACTCCACCTTCGCCGGCCGCAACGCAGCCTTGCTCGCCAATAGCGGGCCGGTTGTGCCGCGCGGCTATGTCGAGGCCGGCAACATCACTTTCAATCTCGACGATTCCTTCGGCGGCGCCGATTTCCTGAGCCTGTTCGTGCAGAATACGGGCACAGCCGACGAATATGCCGGCCTCACCGTCAGCGAGCAGCTGACGATCAATCCGAGCGGTCAGCCCGCCGCGATCGTCTACGCCTTCGGCCGCAAGCGGGAACCGAACGGCGCCGAGGTGATCAACGACGCCTTCTTCGCGCAGGTCAATTTCGGTTCAAGTCCGTCGACCAGCTACACGGCCGATTCCGAGTTCAATCAATGCCTGATCCTGGGCGGTTGCCCGGTTCCGCCGCCG
>JAYRLF010000335.1:0-4704 GCA_041905385.1 Allosphingosinicella sp. | reverse complement strand
CGCCGCCGGACGCCAGCGTGCGGATCGGCTCGCCGGCGTCGAGGCGCCGACGCAGCGCGGCTTCGGTCAGGATCGCGAAGGCGACGTCGCCGAGCAGGCCGTCGCGCGCGATCCGGCCGATCGCCAGCGCCGAGATCGTGCCTTCGGTCTCGCCGAGCGCGTCGAAAATCGTGAGCGTCGGATCGTCGAGCAGCTCGATCCACCAATTGCTCAGCGCGTGCAGCTCGACGACCGCGATCGCGTCGGATTCCCGCGCGCGATCGAGCGCCTCGGCCGGCCGTTCGCTGATAATGATCGGCGCGGCGCTGCCGAAGCGCTGCCGGACTAGATTGGTGATCCGGACCGGCTCGGTCGGGGCATGGAGGGTGATGGCGGTGCGCTGCTGGGCCTGGACGCTGAGCCCCATCAGCTCGCGCCAGACGGAGTCGACCGTGTCGCGGGGCAGAGACGCGGCCCGGCCCGCCAGCCGCTCCAGCACATCCGCTTCCCGGCGCGGCCGCAGGCGGAGGGTCGATCCGTCCTGCTTCTGGGCGGCGATCCTGTCGGTCAGCGCGAAACGCTGCTCGATCAGCACGAGCAGGGCGTCGTCGATCCGGTCGATTTCCGACCGCAAGGCGGCCAGCTCGACGGCTGGTCCGGATTCGGCGCGCAAGATGGCGTCGTCATTCGGCATTTCGGTTCTCGGCGACCGCATTGCCGACTCCCGAATCGGGATTTGGCTCGGCGGTTCTTCAGCTCAGTCGTGAAAAGGAGGGTGCGGCTTTTTCCGGCACGCCTCAATAGGCGTACCGGCTGCTAAACGAGCCGAAGCGATAACCGAAAATGCCCCAGGTGCCGGCCAGCATGGAGGAGGTATGGATGTCCTGTACCGTGCTCATTGCTCAAGCTCCTGCGGGCCGCCTGTGCGCCGCTCCATCAAGGCTGCCGGTCGCTTCGGTCCCTGTCAAGCCGAGCCCGGACGCCGGCCGCGCGGCGCGGCGCCGTCATTTCCGCGGTTCCGCAAAAAATAATTGCCCCATGCAGGGCATTCGCGAGCGCGCGTGTAGTTTCCGCCGCAATGGGGAAAATTTCACCAATTGCATTCCGGTTACTTTCTCTTCATTCTCAAGGCGCATATTTCAGGATATGCAATGAACCGGCGCAGCAATTGCGTCAGATGGGGTCGATTGAAATGCCGATGGCAGTTGAATTCGGAATCGCGGGAGCCGCTTCGTCGGCCGCGATGACGGCTGCCCGCGCCACGACCACCATGATCATTACCATGACCACCCGCCTGCGGGTCGGTAGCGGCTGATCTAAGCCCGGAAAGCCAGAAGCTTCCACCGACCCGCTCCCCGACCCGGAGAGCGGGTTTTTTCTTGTCTTCAAACCTCTGACGAAACGGAACCGAGATCATGGCGAAAGTGAATGCGAAGGATGAAGAGGCGGCGCGAAAGCTCTGCGTGCTCAAGTTCGGCTCTTCGGTGCTCGAGCGCGAGGAGGATTTCCGCACCGCGGCGCAGGAAGTCTATCGCCATGTCCGCGACGGCGAGAAGATCGTCGCGGTGGTCTCGGCCCTGGCCGGCGAGACCGACGCCTTGCTGTCGCAGGCGGACCGGGTCGGCGGCGAAGGGTCGGCGGCATTGGTGGCGCGTCTGGCCCGGGTCGGCGAGCTGCGCTCGGCGGCATTGATGGGCCTGGCGCTCTGCAAGATGGGGGTCCGGACCTGCGTGCTCGATCCCCACGAGATCGGCCTGCTCGCCAGCGGCGAGCCGCTCGATTCCGATCTCTACGGACTCGACGCGGAGTCGATGCAGCGCCGCTTCGACGATCATGACGTGATCGTCGTCCCGGGCTTCACTGCCGGCCATGAGGAGCATGGCGTCGTCACCCTCGGCCGCGGCGGCACCGATCTCTCCGCCGTCTTCTTCGCCGCCCGGCTCGGCTCCAAGCGGGTCCGGCTGCTCAAGGACGTCGACGGCGTCTATGCCGAGGATCCCGCCGCCAATCCGCGGGCTGAGCGCTATGGCGCGCTCAATTACGATGCGGCGGCCGAAGCCAGCGACGGCCTGATCCAGCCCAAGGCGATCCAGGCCGCCAAGGCCGAGTCGATCGCGATCGAGGTCGCGGCGATCGGTCACCACGAGGCGACGGTGATCGCGGCGGTGCCGGCGCGCAAGGAGGTGCCGCTGCGCTTCCCGCGGCTGCGCGTCGCCTTGCTCGGCTGCGGCGCGGTCGGCGCCGGCGTGCTCGATTGCCTCGCTCAGCGGCCCGATCTGTTCGAGGTCAATCCGGTGCTCGTCCGCCATCCCGAGCGCCGCGCGCAGCAGCCGGGCGGTCCGGTGTTCACGGCCGAGATCGAGGAAGCGCTGGCGGAGGAACCGGACGTGCTGGTCGAGCTGATCGGCGGCGCCGATTATCCGGCCTCGCTGATGTGCTGGGCGCTGCGGCGGGGCGTGCATGTCGTCACCGCCAACAAGGCGGCGGTCGCCAAGCATTTCGACGCGCTCCACGCCTGCGCCGAAGCCGGCGACGCCCTGCTCGCTTATGCCGGCGCGGTCGGCGGCGGCACGCCGGTGCTCGAGACGATCGCCCGGCTGCGCGACGGCGTCGGCGTCGCCGCGGTCGAAGGCGTGATGAACGGCACCGCCAACTTCCTGCTGAGCCGGCTCGGCGAAGGCTGGGACTTCGACGCGGCGGTCGCCAAGGCGCAGGAGCTGGGCTTCGCCGAGGCCGATCCGGCCGCCGATGTCGACGGCCACGACGCCGCCGACAAATTGTCGCTGCTGGTCCGGCGCGCCTTCGGCGTGGCGGTATCGCCCGAGAAGATCGCCCGCGATTCGCTGCGCGATCTCGCGCCCGGCGCCGCCCAGGCGGCACTGGCGCGCGGCGAGATGCTGAAGCAGGTCGGCCGCTGCCGGCTGCTGCCCGACGGCCATGTCCATGCCGAAGTCCGGATCGAGGCGCTGCCGGCCGCCCATGCCCTGGCGGGCGCACGCAACGAGGAGAATCGCTTCCTGGTCGCCGATGCCGCCGGCCGGTCCCACGCCGTTTTCGGCAAGGGCGCCGGCCGCTGGCCGACCACCGCCGCCGTGTTCGGCGACCTGATGGACGTGCAGCGCACGCTCGCCGCCAATGGCGTGCAGGGCGCGGCCGACGGCGTGCAATTGGCGCCGCTTCGGCTTAGAGCCTGACCATGGACGATGGCATGGTCTCCGCGTCGGCCAGCGCGCCGGCGAGCATCGGCAATGTCGGGGTCGGCTTCGACGTGCTCGGTCAGGCTTTCGACGCGGCGCGCGACAGCGTCACCGCGGTCCGCGAGTCCGAGCGGGGCGTCCGCCTCGGCCTGGTGAGCGGCCTGGTCGATCGGCTCCCCGACAGGCCCGAAACCAACACGGCGCTCGCCGCAGCCGCGGCCTTGCTCGACGCGGCCGGCGCCGATTTCGGCGTCCGCCTGTCGATCGACAAGGGCGTGCCGATGAGCGCGGGCATGGGCGGCTCGGCCGCCTCCGCGGTCGCCGCTGCGGTCGCGGTCAACGCATTGCTGCCGCGGCCGTTCGAGAAAGCGGATCTCCTGCCCTTCGCCATGGCCGGCGAGCGGGTCTCGTCCGATCCGCCGCCTTGGGACAATGTCGCCGCCAGCCTGCATGGCGGACTGGTGATCGTCGCGAGCGAAGGCGACGCTCTGGTCCGGCCCTTGCCGACTCCGGGCGGCATCGTCTCGATCCTGTTCCACCCGCCGGTCGCGGTCCAGACCAGCGAGGCGCGGCGGCTGCTTCGGGCCGAAGTGCCGATGGCGACGGCAGTCGAGCATTCGCGCCGGCTCGCCGCCTTCATCGCCGGCTGCGCCGCCGGCGATCTCGGCCTGATCCGGACCGGGCTCGACGACCTGCTGGTCGAGCCGCAGCGCGCGCACCTGCTGCCGGCCCTCCTGCCGGTGAAGCAGGCCGCCCGCGCCGCCGGTGCGCTCGGCTGCTCCTTCTCCGGCTCGGGACCGTCCGTCTTCGCCTGGGCGCCATTGGCCCGCGCCGACGGCGTGCAGGCGGCGATGGCCGAGGCGTTCCGCGCCGCCGGCCTCGAGGCCAGGGCCTATCGCGCCGCGGTCGATTCCGCCGGCGCGCGGGTCGAGCAGGTCGATCCGTCGCGGCAGCGCGCCGCATGAAGTTCGTCAGCACGCGCGGCCGGGCGCCGGCCGTCCCGATTTCCGAGGCGATCCTGCAGGGTGCGGCGCCCGACCGCGGCCTCTACCGACCGGCGGAAAAGGCGCGGATCGATGCGGCGTCGCTCGATCCTGCGCTGGAATTGCCGGCTTTGGCCGAAGCGATGCTGCGCCCCTATTTCGCGGGCGATCCGCTCGGCGACCAGCTCGGCGCGCTCTGCGCCGAGGCGTATGCGCACCCGACGCCGCTGGTCGCGCCCGATCCGGCGCGGCCCGGCCTGCGCGCGCTCGAGCTGTTCCACGGTCCGACCGCGGCCTTCAAGGATTATGGCGCGCGCTTCCTGATGGCCTGCCTCAACTGGCTCGGCGACGGCGCCGACCCGCTGACCATCCTGGTCGCGACCTCGGGCGACACCGGCGGCGCGGTCGGCTGCGCGGCCGAAGGGCGCAACAATCTGCGCGCCTTCATCCTCTATCCGCGCGGACGGGTGTCACCATTCCAGGCGCATCAGCTCGGCTGCTGGAACACCCCGGTGCGGGCGCTCGAGGTCGAGGGCGATTTCGAC
>JAYRLF010000334.1:0-4730 GCA_041905385.1 Allosphingosinicella sp. | reverse complement strand
GGCTGAAGCGGGTGCTGTGGAACGATCCCGGGACCGGCGTGATGCGCCATGCCGACGCCGGCTATGAGATCGCGATCGACTGTGCGCGCGAGCAGGGCCTCGACATGCCGATGCTGGAGACGCGCTGATGGAGTCGGTCTTGCTGCGCCCCGGCGAGATCACGCTCGCAGAGCTGCGCGCGATCTGGGCCGGTGCCCCGGTCGCGCTGGCGCCGGAGGCTTGGGCCGCCATCGACGAGTCCGCGGCTCGGGTTGGCCGCATCGTCGAGAGCGGCCGTACCGTCTACGGCATCAACACGGGTTTCGGACTCCTCGCCCAGACGCGCATTCCGGATTCCCGGCTCGCCGAATTGCAGCGCAATCTGATCCTGTCCCACTGCGCCGGTCTTGGCGAACCGCTCGATCCGCGCATCGTCCGGCTGATGATGGTGCTGAAAGTGGTCGGTCTCGGCCGCGGCGCCAGTGGGATCAGCCGGGCGGTGGTCGAGCGGCTGCTGGCCCTGATCGAGGCCGACGCCCTGCCTGTCGTGCCGAGCCAGGGCTCGGTCGGCGCCTCCGGCGACCTCGCCCCGCTCGCCCATATGAGCGCGGCCCTGATCGGCGAAGGACGGATCGCGCTCGCCGGCGAGATCTTGCCCGCCGCCGAGGCGCTCGACCGGCTCGGCCTGGCGCCGCTGGCGCTCGGCCCGAAGGAGGGCCTCGCCCTGATCAACGGCACCCAAGCCTCGACCGCGATCGCGCTCGACGTCCTGTTCACGGCCGAGCGGGTGTTCGCTTCGGCGCTGATCGGCGGCGCGATGGCGACCGACGCCCTGAAAGGGACCGACACGCCGTTCGATCCGCGCATCCACGCGGCCCGTGGCCAGCCCGGCCAGATCGCGGTCGCGGCGATGCTGAAGCAGTTGCTCGAGGGCAGCGCGATCCGCCACAGCCACGAGGGCTGCGACCGGGTCCAGGATCCCTACAGCTTCCGCTGCCAGCCGCAGGTGATGGGCGCGGCGCTCGACCTGATCCGGGGTGCGGCGCGCACGCTCGAGATCGAGGCCAATGCGGTCAGCGACAACCCCCTGCTGTTCGGCGAGGAGGCGCTGTCGGGCGGCAATTTCCACGCCCAGCCGGTCGCCTTCGCCGCCGACATATTGGCGATGGCGCTGTGCGAGATCGGCTCGCTGGCCGAGCGCCGGCTCGCCGTGCTGATCGATCCGAAGATGAGCGGCCTGCCGCCCTTCCTGATCCCGGACAGCGGCGTCAATTCCGGCTTCATGATCGCCCAGGTCTCCGCCGCCGCCTTGGTTTCGGAGAATAAGGGTCTCGCCTTTCCGGCCAGCGTCGACACGATTCCGACCTCGGCCGGCCAGGAGGACCATGTGTCGATGGCGACGCACGGCGCGCTCAAGGCGCGGCGCATCGCCCACAATGCGGCCGGCGTGGTCGGGATCGAGCTGCTGGCGGCTTGCCAGGGCATCGACTTCCACAAGCCGCTCGAGACCTCGCCGCCGCTCGGCACTGCGGTGGCGGCGATCCGGACGGCGGTGCCGTTCCACGAGGCCGACCGCTATCTGGCGGACGATATCGGCTGGGCGCAGCGAGCCGTGCTGGACGGCGCGCTGTCGGGCGCCGTCCAGGACGAATTGTTCAGCTGAGGACGAGGCCGGCCTTGGCGGCCGACTACATCATTCCGTAGATCATCCCGGCGAAGATGACCCGCCAGGCGATCTGCTGGAAGACGAGGAACAGCACCACCCAGATGCCGATCGCGGCGGCGGCGAAAGTCTGCTGCTTGTCCGCGGGCACCTTCATCAGCACCGGCATGCCGAGCCAGAGCAGATAGCCGCCATAGCCGACGCCGGCGACCAGCCACAGCCACCACAGGCCGGTGAGGATCAGGGCGGCGGCCGCGACGAAGAAGGCCGTGCCGGAATAGACCGCCAGCTTCATCGCCTGGACGCTGTTCTTGGTGCCGCCGAGACTGGGCGTGAGCGCGTCGATCGCGAGGCCGAGCACGACGACCGTTCCCAGGCTCATCGCATAAGCGACGATCAGGATCTTGATCATGAATCCTGCGGCGCCGAACATGTAGCTGCCGTAGGGCGTCAGCAGCATGCCGAGCAGCAAAGCGACCGGCGCGATCAGCGCGAGGATGGCGGCATAGCCGCCGATCAGCTTTCCGACCGTCGTCGTCTCGCCGTCGATCACGGCCCATTCGGTCTTCGGCGTGAGGAGGATGTTCTTGGCGCGGTCGATCAGCGAGGCCGGCACGCCCGGCGTCGGACTCGGATTGGTCGGTCCGTCAGTCATCAAAGCCCCTCCTGTCTGGACAGGGCGGAAATGAAGCATGTTCGGCGGGGAATCACAACCTCGATCAAGCCGGAATCGATGCGGCGCTCTGACCGCAAGCCGCTGCTCCCAAAAGAAAAGGCCCCGCCGAAGCGGGGCCTTGGAACGAAGTCCGGAGGAGGCGGGGGGGCATGCGCATTCCGGACTTCGCCCCGAGCTGATTAGCGGATCACTGCGCCGAGGCGGCGACCACGACCTCAGCCGCGGGCGGCGCGATCGGCGCCGCCGGAGCGGCCGGCTGGACCGGGGCGATCGGCTCGCCGCGGGCGAGGCGGAGCGCGGTCTGGGCCGTCGGCGAGCTGTCGACGATGTGGACGACCGTGCCGACCGAGGTCACGCCGAACAGGTTGCGCGCCATGGCGAGCGGCAACCGGACGCAGCCGTGGGAAGCGGGGTAGCCCGGGATCTGGCCGGCATGGAGCGCGATGCCGTCATTGGTCAGGCGCTGCATGAAGGGCATCGGCGCATTGTTGTAGAGGTTCGAATAATGCTCGGCGCGCTTCTGCGTGATCGGATAACGGCCGGTCGGCGTGCGATGACCGCGACGACCGGTCGAAACCGTGCTGACGCCGATCAAGGTGCCGCCGCGATAGACGTAGGCGATCTGCTGCGGGATGCTGACGACCACCTCGACCGGGCCGGTCGTCGACAGCTCGGGCTGCCAGACGAAATGGCCGGGACGGAGCGCTTCATCGACTTCCAGCTCGGGCTGCTGAACGGCCTGGGCGGCCTGAACGACCGGCTGCTGTGCCATCACGGTTTCGTGGGCCATCACGGCCTGCGCCGGAACCGAGTTCATAACCAGAGCCATCAAGGCGGCGGACAACGACATTTTTCTTCTCCCTGAGCGGCTGCCGGTCTTTCCGGCTGCCGTTGGGAGCGTCGTTACGTTGCACCTGGCCGTCGCGATGCAGCGCCGCGTCGAAGTCGGCGAACGGCTCGTCGAACCTGCAAAACAGCGACGAATTGGTACGGCCGAGCGACGAACTGTGTGAACGCCTGTTCAGACAAAGCGGGCGGCGTCGGCTTTGGGCGATGGCGAGGGCCCCACGCCGGGACCGAGTCGCGTCTTCGAGATCGGCGCGGAGAGGCGGGAGCTCAGCACGACAAGCGCTATTCGACCGCCCAAGCCTCTGCGCTTCCCCGCGATTCCCCGCCTGCTCCATCGAGGAATGGGGGAATGTGCGGGAGACCGATCAGCAGGGGCATGCCTTTTGAGCCGATTTGTTGTAGGATGCGGGGGATTGCTTGGAGCGCGAAATGACCAATGGAGAGCAAAAGGTGCTGATGCGCGGCGTGGCCGCAGGCACGATGGTTGGAATAGCCCTCGGCGGCATCATCGCGCTGTTGATTGCGCTGAAGCCGGCATTCTTTGCGTCCCTGATCGGATAATTCAGACGTTACCGCCGCAGCGGCGCGGCCGCGGCCTCGGCCGCAGCACAAGTTCCAGCGACAAGATTGGGCCGCTCCTGGTCTCGGCGTTCATGGTCGCACTGCAACGCAAAAAGGCCGCCCGAGGGCGGCCTTTTTTGTGGCTCTGGTTGCTGTGTCGCAGATTTGACTGCATCCATCAGGTGATGACCTGGTCGGGAGGCGCCGCTTCGCCCGCAAGGCGAATTGCAGCGTTTGCCTGGCCGGAGGGGCCGTCTGGGCCCGGGCCTTTGCCGGGGTGCACCAAAGAAAAAGCCGCCCGAAGGCGGCCTCTGTGCTGGTTGCGGGGGCAGGATTTGAACCTGCGACCTTCAGGTTATGAGCCTGACGAGCTACCGGGCTGCTCCACCCCGCGCCAGCTGCTCTCCCCCGAGGGGGAAACAAAGTGAATGGGTTCTTCTGATCCGTCCGAAGCGCCGGCCGCAAAGCCTGGCGACGACCTACTCTTCCATCGCTTAAGCGATAGTACCATCGGCGCTGTCTGGTTTCACGGCCGAGTTCGGGATGGGATCGGGTGGGTCACAGACGCTATGGCCACCAAGCTATGGGGCCGGCGCGCCGGGCGGATCTAGAAATCGTGCACATCTGCATCAGCTGAGTACGCACTCGCCGACAGCAATGCTGTCATTGATGATGCGAACTCTCAAGCGCGAATAGAGCAATTAGGACCGGTTAGCTCCATGCGTTACCGCACTTCCACATCCGGCCTATCAACGTGGTGGTCTTCCACGGCTCTGAGATATCTTATCTTGAGGGAGGCTTCCCGCTTAGATGCTTTCAGCGGTTATCCCGTCCATGCATAGCTACCCTGCTGCACCACTGGCGTGATGACAGGTCCACCAGAGGCATGTTCACCCCGGTCCTCTCGTACTAGGGGCAACTCCTCTCAAATATCGACGCCCACGGCAGATAGGGACCAAACTGTCTCGCGACGTTCTGAACCCAGCTCACGTACCACTTTAA
>JAYRLF010000333.1:3311-4739 GCA_041905385.1 Allosphingosinicella sp. | reverse complement strand
CCCAATCGTCCCAGCCGTCGCAGGCGAGCCAAAGCGCGGCGACTCCGACCAAGGCCGAGGCCGAGGCCTTCATCGCCCGCGCCGAGCGCGAGCTGGGCGAGTTCTCGGTGATCAGCGGCCGCGCGCAGTGGGTCAATGCAACCTACATCACCCAGGACACCGATGCCCTCGCCGCCTATTTCGGGACGATCGGCACCGAGATGGGCGTCCGCTTCGCCAATGAGGCGGCGCGCTACCGCGACGTTCCGGGCCTCGATAGCGACACCCGTCGCAAGCTCAATTTCCTTCGGCTCGGCCTGTCGCTGCCGGCGCCGTCGACCCCCGGTGCGGCCGCGGAGCTCAATCGCATCGCGACCGACCTTCAATCACAATATGGTCGCGGCCGCGGTACGATGGCCGGCGAGACGCTGACCGGAAACGAAATCGAGGCGCGGATGGGCCGGGTGCGCAACCCCGACCATCTGCGCGAGATGTGGACGAGCTGGAACGACAATGTCGGCGCGCCGATGCGCCCGCAATATGCGCGGCTGACCGAGATCGCGAATGCCGGCGCCCGCGAGCTGGGCTTCGCCGACACCGGCGCGATGTGGCGCTCGAACTACGACATGACGCCGGACGAGTTCGCCCAGCTGACCGAGCGGCTGTGGAACGAGGTACGGCCGCTCTACGAGCAGATCCACTGCTTTGCCCGGGCCGGGCTCAACCGCACCTATGGCGACGCGGTACAGCCGGCGACCGGCCCGATCCGTGCGGACCTGCTCGGCAATCTCTGGGCGCAGGAATGGGGCAATATCTACGACATCGTCGCGCCGCAGGGCGCGGCCGGCCAGCGCCCCTATGATCTCACCCAATTGCTCGAGCGCGCCAATTACACGCCGGAGCGGATCGTCCGCCAGGGCGAGGCCTTCTTCAGCTCATTGGGCTTCGAGCCGTTGCCCCAGACCTTCTGGGAGCGATCGATGATCACCCAGCCGCGCGACCGCGAGGTGATCTGCCACGCCTCGGCTTGGGACGTCGACAATCAGAACGACCTCCGGATCAAGATGTGCACGCGGGTCAATGCCGACGATTTCGTCACCGTTCACCACGAGCTCGGCCACAATTATTATCAGCGCGCCTACAACCGGCAGCCGTTCCTCTACATGAACAGCGCCAATGACGGCTTCCACGAAGCGATCGGCGACATGATCGCGCTGTCGGTCACCCCCGAATATCTCGTCCAGATCGGCCTCTTGCAGCAGAATCAGCTGCCGACGCCCGAGCAGGATCGGGCGCTGCTGCTGCGCCAGGCGCTCGACAAGATCGCCTTCCTGCCCTTCGGCCTGCTCGTCGACCGCTATCGCTGGGGCATCTTTTCGGGACAGATCCCGACCGGCGAATATCAGGCGGCCTGGGACCGGATGCGGCTGCAATATCAGGGGATCGTTC
>JAYRLF010000333.1:0-3301 GCA_041905385.1 Allosphingosinicella sp. | reverse complement strand
CAAGTATCACGTGCCCGCCAGCGTCTCCTACACGCGCTACTTCCTCGCTCGCATCCTCCAGTTCCAGTTCTACAAGGCGGCCTGCGACATTGCCGGCTGGCAGGGACCGCTGCACCGCTGCTCCTTCTACAACAATCGCGAGGTCGGCCGGCGGCTCAACCAGATGCTGGCGATGGGCGCGTCGCGGCCCTGGCCGGACGCGCTCCAGGCCTTCACCGGCAGCCGCGAGATTTCGGCCGAGCCGATGGTCGAATATTTCCGGCCCTTGCTCGGCTGGCTGCGCCAGCAGAATCGGGGTCGGCGGTGCGGGTGGCAGGCTTGATGAAACGTCCATTGCCGCGGGGGGATTGAATCGTCCTGCCTGAAAGCAAGCCTGCCATGATCCGAATATTGTTCCCCTCGAGCCTGCTGCTCGCCGCCGTCGCCGCGTCGGCCCAGCAGCCGGTGCGTTTCAATCCGGCCGCTCCGGAGAACCGCCAGGTGCTGCCGGCATTCAATTACACGACGGTAGAGGTGGTACTGAACCAGATCGGCGCCCGGCACGAGCGCCGCAGCACCGCGGACCGGCCGGCGCTGGCGATCACCTTCGCCAACGGCCGGCGCGCGGCGATCATCTTTGGCAGCTGCGAGCGCCAGGGCGCGGCCTGCAAGGCGATCAGCATCCAGGCGGTCTGGCCGCGGCCAGCGGCGATCCCCGCCGACCGGCTGGCGGCGAGCGTCCAGGGCTTCAACCAGCGCTACGCCTTCTCGCGCGCCTCGCTGACCCAGGACGGCCGCCCGGCGCTGCAACGCTATTTGACCGCGGACTATGGCTTCATCCGCGGCGATCTCGCGGTGAACCTGCTCGTCTTCGCGACTCAGGCCGAGCGCTTCGCTTCCGAGGTGGTCAGTCCGAGGCCTCCGGCACTAGCACCGCGCCGCTAGCGGGCTCGATCTTCCTTTCGTCGCCGGCGAGCACGCGCGCCGTCACCGCCGTCTTCATGACCGGATTGAGCGGGCGCGCGGTCGCCGCGCGGTTGCGTCGGGCGATCTCACGGGTCGCCGAAAGCCCGGTTTCCCGGCCCTGCGGACTGGACTGGGCCATTGGCCGCCTCCGAAGTGCATTTGCCCCTGAAGTGGGTTCAATGCTCGGACGTGGTCAACAGTTGCCGCGCTTTGTCCTGCCGGTCCTACAGCTGGCCGAGCATGAACTCCGCGCTCGAGACGCTGAACGCGCCCGGATCCTCGACGTTGAGCTGGCTCACCACGCCGTCGTCGACGATCGCGGACCAGCGCGAGCCGCGCTTGCCCATGCCGAACTTCGAGCCGTCCATGGTCAGGCCGAGCGCTTCGGCGAAGTCGCCATTGCCGTCGGCCAGCATCGTCACCTTGCCTTCCGCGCCGCTGGCCTTGGCCCAGGCCTGCATCACGAAGGCGTCGTTGACGGCGACGCAGGCGACCTCGTCGACTCCCTTCGCCTTGAGCTCGTCGACCCGGTCAACGAAGCCGGGCAGATGACGCGCGGAGCAAGTCGGGGTGAAGGCGCCGGGCACCGAGAAGAGCGCGACCTTGCGGCCGGCGAAGAAGCTGTCCGTCTCGACCGGCTCCGGCCCGTCCGACGTCGCCTTGAGCAGGGTGGCAGTGGGAATGCGGTCACCGACCTGGATCGTCATCGTCTTGTCTCCTCGGGGGGCAGGAATGCAGCCGGCGCCCTAGCAAGGCGTGCCGTGCTCGGAAAGGGGCCGGCTTTAGGTCTCGTTATAGGTTGCGAGCCTGATTCACGCCTTACGCGAACCGCCCCGGGGCGGTTCGACCCAAGACGATCAGGCTCTAAGTCGTTGTCGCGGACGATCGCCACGGCCTATAGGGTGGAGGATGGACGCGCCCCCCTTCCTGAGCGGCCAGTTCCTGCTGGCCATGCCCGGCATCGGCGATCCGCGCTTCGAGAAGGCGGTGATCGCAATGTGCGTCCATGACGCGGACGGGGCACTCGGGATCGGTCTCGGCCGGGTCATTCCCCGGCTCGGCTTCCACGACCTGCTCAAGCAGCTCAACATCGAGAGCGGGGAGGCGCCGAACGTGCCGATCCACCATGGCGGCCCGGTCGAGCCCCAGCGCGGTTTCATTCTCCACACGCCGGATTGGGGCGGCAATGATTCGATCGAGGTCGGCGGCCGCTGGGTTCTGTCGGCGACGCTCGAGATCCTGAAGGCGATCGCGGCGGGGAAGGGGCCGACGCGCTGGGTGGCCGCGCTCGGCTATGCCGGCTGGGGACCCGGACAGCTCGAGCAGGAAATGAGCCGGCACGGCTGGTTCGTCGCCGAGGGCAGCGACGAGTTGCTCTATGGCTGCGACGTCAACGCCCGCTGGAACGCGGCCTTCCAGGCGGCCGGGATCGATGCCCGCCTGCTCGCAGCGGAGTCCGGCACGGCGTGAGATTTTCTCGCTCGCGCGAGAAGACCCAACAAAACCCTAAGTCTTTGTACGGCAAGCCGCTTTAACCCTGATTCTATACGGTCGCGATACCACCGCATGAGACGCTCAGGCTGATCGAGACGCAAGCACGCGCCGATCGAGTGGAAGTGTGGGGGTTATCATGAGTGGATTGATCAGAAGGGGCGGCCTGTTTGCAGCGGCCGCCGCATGCTTGTTCGCTGCAATTCCGGCCCAGGCGGCCATGTCCTACTGGAACGACACCCAGGTGGCGGCCGCCAGGGTCCGCGATCTTCAGTCGCGGCTGATGGTCGCCTCGCTGCGTTGCGGCGCGATGGGCGTCGACGTGACGGCAGCCTATAATCGTTTCGTGGTCGCCAACCGGCGCACGATCCAGAATGCCAATGGCGTCATCCTGGCGCAGTTCCGCACCGGCTATGGCACCCAGGCGCAGCTGCATTACGACCGTTTCACCACCGCTTTGGCCAACGCCTATGGCGCCGACGCCACCGACCGGGGCGTCTGCGCCGACACCGCGGCGCTGGCCGAGGAGGCGGCAGAGGCGGCCGGCGACACCGGACGCCTGTTGCTGATCGCGGACCGGTTCGGCTTCGACTCGGCCCTGCCGGGCGGGCGCTGCGGGGTGATCTTCGCCGCGGCCGGCGCTGAGTGAAGGCCACATATAAAGATATCTTTATATTTGCATTTGCAGGCGGTCGCGGCTAGGGGAGCCCCCACGCGACCGCCTGTCCTTGCCGGCGGTCTTTCATTTTTTGAGGAGACTCGCCGTGGCGACCCAGGCCCAGCCCGCGTTCAACGACTATGTGATCCAGGACATCTCGCTTGCCGCCTTCGGCCGCAAGGAAATCGAGATCGCCGAGACCGAGAT
>JAYRLF010000332.1:0-4742 GCA_041905385.1 Allosphingosinicella sp. | reverse complement strand
GAAGCGCAGCGGCTCCGGATTCTCGCTGAACCGGACGCCGTCGAACGACCACATGAACCGCTCCATGTTTCCGGTCAGGTGGACATCGACCCGCCGCCCCGGCGCGCGCCGGTCGCGGTTCGGCGTCAGCGACACGAGGTCGCGATAATTGAGCACCCTGTGGCCGACATTTTCGAGGCCGAGCCCGGGATGGCCGGTCCGGTCCTGCGGCATCGGCGCGATCATGTCGACGCCGGGGTTGAGGTCGACCTGCGGCGCATTGGCGCCGTCGCGCATGTCGTGCCGCATTGCCGGCTGGCTGCCGGCAGGGGCAGCGCCGCCGGCCGGGGCGCCGTGTCCGGCATGGCCACCGCCGCCCTGGCCACCGCCATGGCTCATCGCGCCATGATCCATCGACCCATGGCCCATCCCGCCCATGCCCATGTCGGCCATGTTCAGCAGCGGCCGCTCGCGCAGCGGCGGCACCTCCGCGCTCATCCCGGGCCGCGGCGCCAACGTCGCCCGGCCAAGGCCGGATCGGTCCATCGCCTCGGCGACGAACGTATAGGCGCGGTCCTCGGTCGGCTGGACGATCACGTCATAAGTCTCGGCCGCCGAGATCTGGAATTCGTCGACGTCGACCGGCCGGACGTTCTGGCCGTCGGCATTGACGACGAGCATCTTCAGGCCCGGAATGCGGACGTTGAAGATCGACATCGCGCCGGCATTGATGATCCGGAGGCGCACGCGCTCGCCCGGCCGGAACAGGCCGGTCCAGTTCTGGTCGGGGCCATGGCCGTTGATCAGATAGGTGTAGGTCGATCCGTTGACGTCGAGGATGTCGGTCGGGTCCATCCGCATCTGCGCCCACATCGCCCGCTCGGACGCCGGCATGCGATGCTCCGGATCGCCGCGCAGCCGGCCGGCGAGAGTCATCCGGTTGCGGTTGAAATAGCCGGCCTCCTGCTTGAGCTTGAGGAAGATCTGGTGCGGATGGAGAAAGCTCCAGTCGCTGAGCACCAGCACATGCTCGCGGTCATAGCCGACCGGATCCGGCTCGGCCGGGTCGAGCACCAAAGGCCCATAATGGCCCTGCTGTTCCTGCAGGCCGCTATGGCTGTGATACCAATAGGTGCCCGACTGGCGGATCGGGAATTCATAGGTGAAGGTCTCGCCGGGCCGAATCCCCGGAAAGCTGATCCCGGGCACGCCGTCCATCTGGAACGGCAGCAGCAGGCCGTGCCAGTGGATCGACGTGTCCTCGTCGAGCGCGTTGGTGACGGCGATGCGGACATTCTGGCCCTCGCGCAGCCGCAGCAACGGGCCCGGAATCGTGCCGTTGATCGCGACCGCATGGCCGGTCCGCCGACCGATCGTCAGCGGGCGGTGGCCGATCGTCAGGCGGATCTCCTCGCCCGAGAGGGTCGGCAAGTCCGGCGCGATGCCGGGGCTGTTGCTCTGCGCCCAGGCGGGAAACAGGCCCGACAGGCCCCGGCCGGCGCCGCCGGCGCGCGCCGCGCCGAGGAAGGCGCGCCGGTCCAAGAGGGGGCGATTCATCGAGAACTCCGTTCCAGCACTTCGATCGGCGCGCCGCCTGCCCAGCCGATGACGGGCCGCCCGGACGCGCGCTCAGAGCCTGCCGCTGAACGGAGGGGCGGCGCGGCCGCCCCTCCGCCCGTCCGTCAGCGCTGCTGACCGCCCTGGCCATGGCCTTCATGGCCGGCGCAGCAGGCGGGCCGCTGGCCGTTCTGCGCCTGATCGCAGCAGTCGGGCCGGCCATTGCCGTTGCGGTCGGCGCAGCAGGCATTCTGCGCCTGGCCGCCATGCTGGCCGTGCTGGCCCTGCTGGTGCTGGCCTGAGCCATGCTGGCCGTGCTGGGCCTGGCCATGCTGGGCGTTGCTATGCTGGGCTTGGCCGTGCTGCTGGCCGTGGCCCTGGTGGGCGCCCGCATTCTGGGCGGCGGCCGGGGTGGCGATCACGAGCGCGATCGCGGCAAAGATGGTCTTCATGTCATTGTCTCCAGTCGAATCGATTGAGAAAAAGGCTCGATTCTCAGGAGAGACGCGGAGGCGGCGGGTCCGATCCGGGCGAAATTCCGACGAAGGTGGAGGCCAATCCGGCGGCCGGCGCATTGGCTTGCGGCGCCACGATCGGCACGGCCGGCGCCGTCGGCGGCGTCACCACCGCGCAGGCGACCAGGCAGTCGATCATCCGGTCGGCCGGCGCGTCGTCGGACGGCGCCGGCATGTCGGCGCAATGGGACGGCATCGCCGCCATTTCGTGGCCCGCGGCCATGCCGTGCGCTGGCATCGTCGCCTCGGCCATGCCGACCCGCCCGAACGGCGCCAGCATTAGCGCGATCAGGGTGAGCAGGGGAAGCAGGCGGCGCAGGGTCACGGCTTCGGAAATAGGCCCACCGGCGGCCGGACGCAATCTCGGCCTGTTTTCTAATTCTCGCAGAGAAGCAGAGATCGCAGAGACGCAGAGAGGCCGCGACCGCCAATCGGTATCGGCGATCGCGCTGACCTGCGAGCCTCAAAGATTCGCTGCGCTCTCTGCGATCTCTGCGTCTCTGCGAGAACGAAAGGAAAATCCGCCTCCGCAGCCTCGACCAGACCCCTCTTACGGCCCGATATCGTGGCGGCGATGGACATATTCCGCCCGCTGCCGCACCGGCAGGCCGAGCGCGCGCGCGACCTCATTGTCCCAGCCATAGGCGTCGAGCCGATAGCGGACTCGGCCGCCGTCCAGGAAGGCGGTCTGATAGAGCAGCCGCACCGGGATCGCCCGCGGCAGCGGCACGAACGTCTCCTCGCCGGTCGCCCGGGCGCGATTCCATTCCTCGGTGACGCCCTGGTCCGCGGCGATCATCGCCGCGAAGCCGAGCGCGTCCTGGACGCGGACGCAGCCATGGCTGAACTGGCGAATATCCTCGCCGAACAGCGCCTTGGCCGGCGTGTCGTGAAGATAGATCGCATGGTCGTTGCGCATGTCGAACTTGACCAGGCCGAGCGAGTTGCGTGGCCCCGATTTCTGGACGATCCAGCCGTCGCGCCATTCCATATTGTTGCGGGCGAGATAGCCGGGCCCTTCGTCCGCAATCTCCTCCTCCTGGATCGAGCGCGGCACCGTCCAGGTCGGATTGGCGACCAGCCGGAACATCGGCGATCCGAGCTCCGGCGTCTCGTTGCCGGGCTCGCCGACCACCACCCGCCGCTGGTCCGCGATCGCCCCGTCCCGCCAATAACTGAGCGTCGCCGCGGCGATGTTGACGTCGATCCGGGTCCGCTCGGCCTCGCGCTTCAGCCAGCGCCGCCGCTCCAGGTTGATCGCGAGCGTGCGCGCCCGGTCGAACACCGCGTCATTGACCGCGGCCACCGTCGCCTCGCCGACATTGCCGTTGGCGGTGAGGCCGTAATCCTGCTGCAGCGCCCGCACCGCGGCGACCAGCGCGCCGTCATAGCGTTGGGGCGCGGGCCGTGCCTGCGCCTTGCCTTGCTGTTGGTCCTGCTGCGGCGGCGCCGGCGGCGAATAATAGCCCGCCGCAGCCAGCAGCCGCGCCAGCGCCGCGACCCGCTCGCCGCCGCTGCCCGGCCGGATCGCCGCGCCCGCGGCGAGCGGCGCCAGGCCCTCGGTCCGGATCTGGCTCGCCCGGACATAGGCCTCGGACAGCTGCCGATATTCGTCGTCCTGCGGCGCGAGCCCGGCGAACCAGCCGCCGACGTCATTGCCCTGCAGCGCCTGGTTCAGCCCCGCCGCCGGATCGGCCTCGGGCCGCGCCACCGTATAGACCTCCTCGACACGGCGCGGATCGGCGCGGCCGCGCGCCAGCGCCTCGCCATAGTCGAGCGCGGCGAGGCTCAGCGCCGCCTCCTTCGCTGCCGGCGACTCGGCGCGTTCGACCGGGCCGAGATAGAGGTTGCGGTCGAGCCCGTGCCGGCCGGCGCCGCCGATCGCCTCGACCAGCGCCCGCGCATTCGCCTCGTTCCAGGCCGGCTGCCACTGGCGCGCCTCGTAGAAGCGCCGGACCCTCGGATCGGACACCGCCGCCCGCAGCGCCGCCGCGTCGACCCGGCTCGGCTGCACCGCCGCCGCGCCCTCGCCGCCGTCGCCGGAGCCGCCGCTCCCGCCGCCGCTGCTGCACCCGGCCAGTCCGACCAAAGCGGCCGCCAACATCAATCTGACTTTCACCATCGCTCCCTTCAAGCAACACGAGCCGAAGCCCAACGTTCGCCGTGAAGGAGCCGTTCCTCCCTTACCGTAGGAGTTTAAGGCTTGTTTAGATATTTGAGGCGCATACCCGCTCCTCTTGGAAGGAGCCCGCCCGTGACGAAGGGACAATTGGCCATTCTCCCGCTGCCCGAGGGACGCAAGGCGGAACGCCGGATCGTCAACCTCGCCGCGCGGCTGCGCGAGCCCGGCGCCGTGGTGACCGACGTCGAGGTGCAGAACCTGTCGACCGATGGCTTCATGGCCCAGGGCGCTTTCGCGCTCGAGACCGGCGCTTATGTCTGGCTGAAGCTCAACGGCCTCGAGGCGATGAGCTGCCGCGTGGTCTGGATCGAAGGCGACAAGGCCGGCTTCGAGTTCAACAATGCGCTCCATCCCGCGACCGTCCAGCTGATCGTCGCCACCACCCGCAAGCCGATCCCCAAGCGCCACTTCGGACCGCAGCCGGTCCGCTGAAGAAAGGCGAACGCTGGCGTCATCCCAGCGCAAGCTCATAGGCGCTAAGTTAGCGAGATCATTCCCCTCCCTGAGTA
>JAYRLF010000331.1:0-4748 GCA_041905385.1 Allosphingosinicella sp. | reverse complement strand
GCCCTCCCGACCTTCCTGCTCGCCAGCGCGCCCAACCTCACCATCTTCGCGCTGCTCCGCATCGTCCAGGGCCTGTGCATGGCGAGCGCCTTCACCCTCACGCTCGCCTATCTCGGCGAGCGTTGCAGCCGCACCGATGCCGCGTCGGCCATGGCCGCCTATGTCACCGGCGGCGTCGCCAGCAATCTGGTCGGCCGGCTCGCGGCGGCGACCGTGGCCGGCTTCGCCGGGGCCGAGGCGAGCTTCTATTTCTTCGCCGCCCTCAACCTGGCCGGCGCCGCTCTGGCCTGGGCGGTGCTGAGCCGCACCGAGCCGATGGCGGCCACGGACGCCGGCGGCCGGCATTTCTGGTCGGCCTGGGCCGAGCATCTCGCCAGCCCGGCGCTGCGCCGCGCCTTCGCGATCGGCTTCCTGATCCTGTTCGGCTTCATCGGCACCTTCACCTATGTCGGCTTCGTCCTCGCCGCGCCGCCGCTCTCCTTGTCGATGATGGCGGCCGGCCTGGTCTTCTTCGTCTTCCTGCCGTCGATGGTGACGACCCCGTTCGCCGGCGGCCTGTCGGCCCGGCTCGGCGCGCGCAACGCCTTGCCGGCCTCGATGCTGCTCGCGCTCGCCGGGCTCGCTTTGCTGGCGGTCCCGAGGCTCGACGCGATCGTTGTCGGTCTTGTCCTGGTCGGGATCGGCACCTTCTTCGGCCAGGCGGCCGCGACCGCTTATGTCGGCCGCATGGCGCGGCGCGAGCGCGCGGCGGCGAGCGGCCTCTATCTCAGCTTCTATTATTGCGGCGGCCTGGCCGGCGCGGCGGTCGTCGGCCAGCTGTTCGACGGCTTCGGCTGGAACGCCGCCGTCGCCGGCAATGCCGCCGCGCTTGCTCTCGCCGCGATCATCGGCCGCGGCCTGTCCGAAGAGGAGTAGACATGGACGTCAGGGACGAACGCTATCGCCGCGGAGTCGAGATCCTTCAGCTCCTGTCCGGCAACGGTGTCGAGCAGGTGACCAACCGCGTCGCCGAGGTCGCGCCGGATTTCGCGCGGATGACGATCGAATTCCCGTTCGGCGATCTCTATGCGCGCGGCACGCTCGACCTGCGCAGCCGCGAGGTCGCGGCGCTCGCGGCGCTCGCCGCGCTCGGCCGGATGCCGCAGCTGCGCGTCCACGTCGCGGCCGCCCTCAATCTCGGCCTCAGCCGCGCCGAGGTGGTCGAGATCTTGATGCAGACCGCCATCTACGCCGGCTTCCCGCCGGCGCTCAACGCGCTCGCCGAGTGCCACGATCTGCTCGTGCCCGATGTGACCGAAGAAAGGGCAGGAGGCTGAGCCATGAGATCCGCAGCACCCAGCCGCCGCACGGCGATGAAGCTCGGCATGGCCGGCGCCCTGTTCGGCGTCGCCGCCCCGCAGTCGGCCACCATGGCGGCGGCCTCCGAGGCCGATCTCGACCATCTCGTCACCCGCCACCGCACGGTTCGCGTCGAAGGGCTGGACGTCTTCTATCGCGAGGCCGGCCGCGCAGACGCGCCGGTGATCCTGCTCCTCCACGGCTTTCCCGCCTCGTCGCACATGTTCCGCCATCTGATCCCGGCGCTGGCCGACCGCTGGCGGGTCGTCGCCCCCGATTATCCCGGCTTCGGCTACAGCAGCTTTCCGGACCGGAGCGATTTCACCTACAGCTTCGCCGCTCTGGCCCGGATCGTCGCCGGGTTCACGGACGCGATCGGCCTCACCCGATACGCGCTCTATATCCAGGATTATGGCGCCCCGGTCGGCTTGCGGCTCGCGCTCGAGCGCCCCGATCGGATCACCGCGCTCATCACCCAGAACGGCAATGCCTATGAGGAGGGGCTGAGCCCGCTCTGGGCGCCGCTGCGCGCCTATTGGCAGGATCCGTCGCCGCGGAACCGGTCGGTCCTGCAGGGCTGGCTGGGCGAGGCGGGCACCCAACTCCAATATATGGCGGGCGTGCCCGACGATCAGCGCGATCGCCTTGCGCCCGACACCTGGACCCTGGATTGGCTCAAGCTCGGCCGCCCCGGAAATGCCGACGTCCAGATCGACCTGTTCGGCGACTATCGCACCAACGTCGCGCTCTATCCGGATTTCCAGCTCTTCTTCCGCGAGCGCCGGCCGCCGACTCTGGTACTGTGGGGCCGCAACGACCCCTTCTTCACCATCGCCGGCGCGCAGGCCTTCCGGCGCGACCTGCCCGACGCCGAGCTGCACCTGCTCGACGGCAGCCATTTCCTGCTCGAGACGCACGGCCCGATCGCGGCGGCGCGCTTGCGCGAATTCCTGACCCGCAACCGCATCGGGTCCGGACGGAGTCGCACATGAAACCGTTCCGAATCCTGTTGCTCCTGTCCGCTTTGGCGGCCGTGCCGTCGCCCGCGCTGGCCGATCCGGCCGCCAGTGCGATCGTCGCGCGCCGCGTGCTCGACGAACTGCTCGGCCAGGGCCGGTTCGAGAATATCGGCCAGCTCTACGACCCGGCCTTCCTCTTCCACGGCGAGGATCGCGACTACAATCTCGCCGAGGTCGAGGCGAACATGCGCACCTTGCGCGCCGCCTTTCCCGATCTCGCCGTCCGGATCGAAAGGCTGGTCGCTTCGGGCGACCTCGTCGCGGTCCACTGGAGCGGCGCCGGCACCAACAGCGTCCGCGCCGGCGGCTTCCCCGGCACCGGCCGGCGCGTGACTTTCGCCGGCATGGCCTTCGTCCGCCTTCGGGATGGCCGCATGGTCGAGGAATGGGCGGTGCAGGACAGCCTGTCGCTGCTGCGCCAGCTCGATCTCCTGCCTGGCAGTGGCCACGGCGCTGCCGACTAGCCCGCGCCAGGGATCGGTTACTGAGCCGGGTCGTTATCGCCGCTCTTGCGAGGGGCAATGACCGGACCGCAAACTGTCACCTTCCTCATCCTCGGCGGGACGATGCTGCTCTTCATCTGGGGGCGGCTGCGCTACGACATGGTCGCGATCCTGTCCCTGCTCGCCGCGCTGGCGGCCGGGATCGTCTCGCCCGAGGCCGCCTTTCGCGGCTTCTCCGACGAGATCGTGATCATCGTCGGCAGCGCGCTGGTCGTGTCCGGCGCGATCGAGCGTTCCGGCCTGGTCGAATCGCTGATCGCCAGGGCCACGCGCGGCATGAAGGGCCTCGGCGCGCAGATCCTGGTGCTCGCCGGCAGCACGGCGCTTCTCTCGGCGCTGGTCAAGAATATCGGCGCGCTGGCCATGCTGATGCCCTCGGCGCTCAACCTCAGCCGGCGGACCCACGGCCAGCCCTCCCGCCTGCTCATGCCGATGTCGTTCGGCGCTCTGCTCGGCGGGCTCATCACCCTGATCGGCACCTCGCCCAACATCATCGTCAGCCGGGTGCGCGAGGAGATTTCGGGGCAGCCGTTCGGCATGTTCGACTATGCCCCGGTCGGGCTCGGCCTGACCGTCGCCGGGCTCGCTTTCCTCGCCTTCGGCTACCGCCTGCTTCCGGCCAATCGCCGGCCGGCCCCAAGCCTGGGCGAGACGCTCGACATCACCGATTATGCGACCGAGGCCCGGGTCGCGGAGGGCTCGGCCGCCGTCGGCGAGACGATCGCGGCCTTTCGCGCACGCACCAATGGCGAGGTCCAGATCACCGGCCTGTTCCGCGACGAGGACCGCAAGGCGATCCCGTTCCCCGACGCGGTATTGCGCGCGGGCGACCTGCTGATCCTGGAGGGCGAGCCCGAGGCGCTCGAGCGCGCGATCAGCAGGTTCGGGCTGGACCTCGAAGGGCATGATCGCGCCGCGGCCAGCCAGTCGCCCGAAGGCGATGTCGGCGTGATCGAAGCGGTGGTGGAGACCAATTCGCCGCTGGCCGGAGAAACGCCGGCGCGGATGCTTCTCCACGAAAGTCACGGCGTCAATCTGATCGCAGTGTCGCGGCGCGGCGAGCGCCTGACCGAGCGGTTGCGCGATCTCACCTTGCTGCCGGGCGACGTGATCGTCCTCCAGGGGCCGCTCGAGATCCTGCCCGAGCGGCTGGTCGAGCTGGGCTGCCTGCCGCTTGCGGAGCGCCGCATCGCTTTGGGCAATGCCCGCCAGCGCTGGCTGCCGGTGGCGATCCTCGCCGCGGCGATGGTCTCGACTGCTGCCGGCTGGGTGCCGGTTGCGGTCGCCTTCTTCGCCGCGGCCGGCCTGATCATGCTGTCGGGCGCATTGCCGCCGCGCGACGCCTACAACCATGTCCAATGGCCGATCCTGATCATGATCGGCGCGCTGATTCCGGTGTCGGACGCGTTGCGCACGACCGGCGGCACCGATCTGGTCGCCGGCTGGCTGTCGGCCACGGCGGCCGGATTGCCGGCCTGGGGCGCCGTCGCCCTGATCCTGGCGGCGGCGATGTCGGTGACGCCTTTCCTCAACAATGCCGCGACCGTGCTGGTGATGGCGCCGATCGCTGCGCAATTCGCGCAAGGGCTCGGCTATCGTCCCGAGGCCTTCCTGATGGCGACGGCGGTCGGCGCCGGCTGCGATTTCCTCACCCCGATCGGCCATCAGTGCAACACGCTCGTGCTGGGGCCGGGCGGCTACAAGTTCGGCGACTATGCGCGGCTCGGCGCGCCGCTCTCGCTGATCGTCCTGGTCGTCGGCGTGCCGCTGATCCTGATGGTCTGGCCGCTGCGCTAGGGTCTGTCCCGCGTGCGCGGAAGCGCACCGGCCCGCTCCCCCACCCATGGTCCCGGATCCAAAGGACCATGCGGGGCATGGTCCGCCGGGA
>JAYRLF010000005.1:28069-36049 GCA_041905385.1 Allosphingosinicella sp. | reverse complement strand
GATCCGGCCGCCGACGACGAAGATCCGGCCGTTGATCGCGGCCATCGCCAGGTGGTTGCGCTGGGTCGGCAGGTCCGGAAGCCTTTCCCAGCGGTCGGTCGCCGGATCGTAGACCTCGAAGGCGGAGCCGCCCGGGGGGCGTCCGCCGGCGACGTAGATCTTGCCGTCGAGCACTGCGGCGCCGCCGCCGCTCCTTGGCGTCGGCATCGGCGCGCGCTGAACCCAACCGCCGATCGCCGGGTCGTGCATCCAGACGTGCCCCACGAAGATCTCCGGACGTCCGGTGCTCGCGCCGTCAATCTCGCCACCGATCACATAGAGCCTGCCGTCCACCGCCTTGACCATCATGTGGTGGATCGGCTGGGGCAGCCGCGGGCCGAGCGACCAGCGGCTCGTGCCCGGCTCGTAGATCTGGACGAGGTTGGACGGCAGCCGCCCGGGCGGATAGCCGCCGAGCACCCAGATCCTGCCGTTCAGCTCCGCGACCGCATGCTCGGAGCGGGCGAGCGGCATGGCGTGGCCCATGCTCCAGCCGTCATACTCCGGAAAGGCGCCGACCGGTGGCCCTACGCTCACGCGCTCGTTCCAGGTCTCGACGAGCTCATTCTCCTGGACCGTCGTGGCCGGAACGGGTGGCGCCGGCCCGGCGCCGGGGCCGGTTTGCGCGGTGGCGGTCGTGGCGAGGAGCAGCGCCGTCGCCGCGGCAATCGAATAATGTCTCATGCCCCGTCTCCCTGTCATGGCCGCGGCTCCCGGCCGGCCGCTGCCGCGAATGCGAACGATGATCTCGCCGGCTTCTCAGCCCTCGGCATATTTGACGTTGCAGCCATAGGGTCGGCTGGTCGGCACGGAGACGGGTCTCCCGGCTCTCAGCTCGGAGAGCGCCGCCAGCACATGGTTGCGGGCGCCGTCGATGTCGGCCGCGTCGGCGGTCGGCCTGTCGTCGATGGCGCCGGCATAGGCGAGGCTGCCGGTCCCATCGACGACATACATGTGCGGGGTGGTCCGCGCGCCGAAGCGCCTGCCGACCTCGCCGCGCGGATCGAGCAGATAATGGGTTGGTCGCGCGCCGCTCTCGGCGACGACCGCCCTGGCCTCGGCCGCGTCCATATGGCCCTGGTTGCCGGGCGCGCTGGAATTGATGCTCAGCCAGACGACGCCCTCGCTTGTCGCGGCCGCCTGGGTCCTTTGCATATTGCCGCTGTCATAATGTTTCCGGGTGAACGGACATTCGGGGTTGTTCCATTCGAGCACCACCGTCCTGCCCCGGAAACCGGCGAGGCTGACCGGCCGGCCGTTCGTGTCCGGGAGCGTGAAATCGGGCACCGGCTGGCCGACCGCCCGGACCGCGAGATCGGGCGGCACATAGTCCGACCCCAAATGAGGCAGGACATAGATCGTGAATGCGGCGACGAGGCCAGCGACCGCGACGACCCCAATCAGAAGCCACTTCTTCATCCTGCTGCTCCTTCGTAGTCGAATTGTGATCGGCGGTGAGACCCCAGGAGTCTCCCCGGCGAAAGCCGGGGTCCAGGAATACCGACGCGGTTCGTTCTCACCCGGCGGTGTTCATGGGTTCCGGCTTTCGCCGGAATGACTCATTTGGATTGCGATGCGCTCCAGTTCAGCATCGCCACATCGCGAAGGCATCGGGACGCCATGGCTTGCGGCTCAGCTGTTCGCATATTTGACCGAGCAGCCATAAGGGCGGCTGGTCGGCACTGACACGGCCCGGCCGGCGCGGATCTCGGCGAGCGCCGCGAGCACATGGTTGCGGGCGCCGGTGATGTCGGCCGGGTTGGCCGTCGGCCGGTCGTCGATCCCGCCGGCATAGACGAGGTTGCCCGCTGCGTTGACGATATACATGTGGGGCGTCGTCCGCGCGCCGAAGCGCCTGCCGACCTGGCCGTTGTGATCCAGCAGATAGGCCGTCGGGCGCGCGCTCGACCTGGCGACGAAGGCATTGGCCTGGGCGCCGCTGACATGCCCCTGATTGCCGGCCGCGCTCGAATTGATGGTCAGCCAGACGGCGCCATCCCGCGTCGCCGCCGCCTGCGTTCTCTGCATGTTGCCGCTGTCATAATGCTTGCGCACGAACGGGCAGTCGGGATTGTTCCATTCGAGCACGACATTGCGCCCGCGGAAGCTGGCGAGGCTGACGGACCGGCCGTTCGAATCGGTCAACGTGAAGTTGGGCGCCGCCTGGCCAACGGCCTGGGCCGCCGCTTGCGGAATGACGTCCGGCGCGACGCCGGCAAGGCCGGCAAATCCTCCGCAGGCGGCGAGCGTAACGAGCAATTTCTTCATGACGGACTCCTTCTTCAACTGACCATCGACACGAGCCGCGAGGGGGTGAGAATTTGCGGCAGGATTTCGACCGGCTTGCCCGGCTCGTAATAGAGGTAGAGCGGCACGCCCGAGCGGCCGTGGCTCTCGAGGAAGCGGCCGATCGCGGGATCGCCGCTGGTCCAGTCGCCGACCAGCACCGCCACCCGATTGTCGGCGAACGCCTCGGCGACCTGGGCGCGTTCGAGCGCGCCGCTTTCGTTGACCTTGCAGGTCAGGCACCAGTCGGCGGTGAAATAGACGAAGACGGGGCGCCCCTCCTGCCGGAGCGCGGCAAGGCGCGGCTCGCTGAACGGCTCGGCGGCGAGCGCGGTGCGGGGCGCGGCCGCGGGTGCCTCGGCGGCGACCGGAAGCCATGCCGCAGCCGCGACGACGGCGAGCAGAGCGGGCGCGAGCGGCAGCCAGGCGCGCGCATGGCCCTGCCGGCGCCCGACCCACCATAAGGCAAGGGCGAGGAGCAGCGCGGCGGCCAGCCCCAGCGCCATCCCGTCGACGCCGGTCTGGCGGCCGAGGATCCAGGCGAGCGCGAGCGCGGTCAGGAACATCGGCACCGACATCCACCGCCGGAACCCCGCCATCCAGGGACCGGGCTTCGGCAGTCGGCGGCGAAGCGCCGGCACGAAGCCGAGCAAGAGGAAGGGCAAGGCCAAACCGAGGCCGAGGCCCGCGAAGATGGCGAGCGCGACCACGGTCGGGAGGATCAGGGCGGCGCCCAGCGCGGCGCCCATGAAGGGGCCGGTGCACGGGGTCGCCACGAAGGCGGCGAGCGCGCCGGTCCAGAATGCGCCGCCAAGGCCACTTTTCTCCGCAAAGCGGCCGCCTCCGGTCAGCGCGGGCAGCTCGAACAGGCCGGCGAGGTTGAGCGCAACCGCCGTGATCAGCAGCAGCAGCGACAGGATGACGCGCGGATCCTGGAGCTGAAATGCCCAGCCGGCGGCCACACCGCCGGCGCGAAGGCCGAGCAGTGCCGCGCCCAGCGCAAGGCAGACCAGCACGGCGCCGCCGGTATAGGCCATGGCTTCCCGCCTGGCGGTGGCCTCGTCGCCGCCCGCTTTGGCCAGGCTGATCGCCTTCAGGCTCAAGATCGGGAACACGCACGGCATCACGTTCAGCAGCAGGCCGCCGAGAATGGCGCCCAGCAGCGCGACCAGCACGGCCGTGCCACCGGCCGGCGCTTGTGCCCCCTCCGGCGCGAGCGAGGTTCCGGCGGCCGGGACCGGTCCAGGTACCGCGCGCAGCGACAGGCCGTTGCCGTCGCCCAGCCTGAGCACGCCTTCGACGGCGTCGGGCACGCCGCCGTTGGGCGGGGCGTCAGTCTCGACGATCAGCATGTCGCCGGAGCGCGAGAAGGCCTGGGGCGCCGCATAGGACAGCGCGCCGTCCGTCAGCGGGTAGAAATAGGGCTCGCTCAGCGCCAGTCCCGCCGGGACCGGGATTGCCAGCCGGAAGCGATTTCCCGCCCGTTCGAAGCGGGCCTCGCTGCCGAGCGGCCGCGGCAGCGCCCGGCGGAAGCGATCGAACAGGGTGCGATTGGCCTGCGCGCCGCGTGCCGGCCCCACCTCCAGATCGAGGGCCAGATTCGCCGTTTCGGGCACGCAGATTTCGGCGGTGCAGGCGAGATAATCGACTCGTGCCCGGATCGGCAGCCGGGTGCCCGGCGCCAGGTTCGCGGGAACGGCGATGTCGATCAGCTGCGCATAGTCGCCTTCATAGACGTAATTCATGAGTCCGGCGACGATCAGCCGGTCCGGCACCGGATATTGGATCGGCCCGGCGGTCACGCCGGCGGGGAGTTCCCAGGCGATCTGCGTCTCCATGCCGCTGTC
The DNA here is from genome assembly GCA_041905385.1 of Allosphingosinicella sp. Taxonomy (GTDB): domain Bacteria; phylum Pseudomonadota; class Alphaproteobacteria; order Sphingomonadales; family Sphingomonadaceae; genus Allosphingosinicella. The sequence continues at coordinate 31,877 of JAYRLF010000005.1, read as the reverse complement.
GCCGGGATTCTTCCAATAGCCGTGCCAGCCCTGCGCGGGCCGCATCGTCAGCGCGAGCGTCAGCGTCCGACCCGGTACGGCAATGCCGGATTCCGCAATGAGTCCGGCCGCGATCCGGTTGCCCGACGGCTGCGGCGCCTGGGCAAAGGCGGCCGCTCCGAGCAGCGAGACCGCCAGCACTGTCGCGACCCAGGCAGCGAACCCCCGTATGATGAAGCCCATGGACGCAGACATGACCACTCCTGCACAATCGATCCGCGCAGTCTGCCGATGCTCGCTTGAGCCGATAAGTGCCGGAGGTGCCGGGCGCCGGGCATGACTTTCGGCCTATGGCCAAGTGGCTCGCGCCATGGCAGAATTCCGGCATGGCAGGCCAGGTCGCGACGCGGAATCACTGGATTTTCGGCGCCGCCGCGATGGGCCTGTGGCTGGCCTTGGGCTGGCCGGTGATCCTGGCGGCGATGCTCGGCCGGGCTTCACCCACGATGACCGCTTGGCTCGTGCCTTTCGCCATCTTCGGAGCGGCGGCCCTCGGCGCGATGCTGCCCGGGCTTCGACCCTCGCTCCGCTGGGTTCTCTTCGGCGTCCAGCTCGTCGCGGTCATGGCGATGGCGATCCTCGCCCAATGGGCGATGATGTCGGCCTTCCTCATCATCACCGCGTGGCAGGTGGCAATGGCGACCACGCCGGACAAGGCGCTGGCCTGGGTCGCCGTCCAGATGCTGGCGGTCACCGTCACGCTTGCGCTGGTGCCGAAGCCGGACATTTGCTGGGTCCTCGCCAAATCGCTCGGGCTGCAGCTCCTGCTCGTCTTCACGGCCTATGCGCTGCGCTGGGAGTCGGCGGCGGCGCGGGCGCTGGCCCAGACCAATCGCGAGCTGCGCTCCGCCCAGGCGATCATCGCAAGCACGGCGCGCGAAGCGGAGCGCCTGCGGATTTCCCGCGAGCTGCATGATTGCTGGGGCCATGAGCTGACCGCGCTCGGCCTTCAGCTGGAGATTGCGAGCCACGTGACCGGAACCGGCGACGCGAACGACCATGTCGTGCGGGCGCGGGGCATGGCCCGCGACCTGCTCGCCAAGGTGCGCAACGTGGTCGCCGTGCTTCGCGAAGAGGAACGCTGCGACCTGCAGGAAGCCCTGGAGGCGCTTGCGCGAAGCGTGCAGGTTCCGGCCATCCACGTGGAGATCGCTTCCGATCTGCGGGTCAGCACCGACCAGGCCAACGCCCTGGTCCGTTGCGCGCAGGAAGCGGTGACGAACGCCATCGACGACGCACAAGCCGCCAATTTGTGGCTGCGGGTAACGCCTGACCGCGAAGGCGTGCGCCTCGTCGCGCGCAATGACGGAGAGGCACGGCAGACCGGCTCCGCCGTCGGCCCCGCGCTGCTCCGAATGCGCGAGCGGGTGGAACGCCTCGGCGGCAGGCTGGCGGTCCGCACCGGCGCCGGGCTGGGTTTCGCTTTCGACGCATGGCTGCCGTCGCGATCGCCCAAGGCCGCTTGAACCGATCGTCTCGCTCGGCCTCGAACCCCGAATCGATCCTGCGCGGCCTTTCCCGCCAGCTGTTTCTCGCCGGGAAGTCGGAGGACGCGCCGAAAGTCGCGGGTTCGGACCATGACCTTCGGCCTATGGCAAGGCGGTGCCCGCTGTGGCAGCATCGTCCGATGGCAGGCCAGCTAAGAAACAGGCATAATTGGATTTTCTGCTTCGCTGCCTTGGCGGTGTGGCTTTCGCTCGGCTGGCAGAGCCTGCAGGCGCTGGCGACCGGGACGACGGTGCGCGGAGCGCCGGTGCCGGCGATCTGGCTCGCTCCGTTCCTGATCTTCGGTATTTCGGTCCTGCTCGCGATCCTGCTGAAACTGCGCGCCGGCCTGCACTGGAGCCTGCTGTGCGTGCAGCTCGCGGCCGTCTTTGCGATGGCGTTGCTTCGGCCGGGCGGGAGCTGGTCCATCTTCCTCGTCATCATCGCCTGGCAGGTTGCGATGAAGACGACCCCGCGCAAGGCGATGAGCTGGGTTGCCGTTCAGACTGCGGTGCTGGCCGGAACGCTGATGATTCTCAACCCCGATGCCGATCCCAATATCTTCGTCCTCGGCCTGTCGCTCGTCCTACAGCTGCTGTTCGTCTTCACTGCCGATACGCTGCGTACGGAGATGGAAACGAGCCGGTCGCTGGACCAGGCCAATCGGGAGCTCGGAGCCGCCCACGCCATGATCGCCAACACGGTGCGCGACGCGGAACGCATGCGGATATCGCGCGAGCTGCACGATGCCTGGGCCCATGAGCTGACCGCCCTTCGGCTGCAGCTCGAGATCGCCAGCCACGTCGCCGAACCCGGGCAGGCCAAGGATCATGTCATGCAGGCCCAGGGCCTTGCCGGCGCGCTGCTCGGCCAGGTGCGCGACGTGGTTTCCACCCTGCGAGACGCCGACAATTTCGATTTCAGGGATGCGCTCGAAGCGCTGGCGCAAAGCGTCCCGACACTGGCCGTGAACGTGCAGGTCTCCCCCGACATTCGGCTCGAACCGCAGCAGGCCCACGCCCTGATCCGTTGCGCGCAAGAGGCCGTCACCAACGTGATCAAGCATGCCGACGCCGCCAATCTGTGGCTGACGGTGACCGCGGACGCCGACGGCGTCCGGCTCGTCGCGCGCAATGACGGCCGCGCGCGGCCGCGCGCCTCGTCTCCCGGGGCCGGACTGCTCGGCATGCGCGAGCGGATGGAGTCGCTCGGCGGCCGGCTGGCGGTTCGGTCGGGCAGCGGCTCCGGCTTCACGATCAATGCCTGGCTGCCCGCGCAGACGCCGCAAGCCGCATGATCCGGGTGGTCCTCGTCGACGATCAGACCCTGGTTCGCCAGGGCATAAAGGGGCTGCTCGCGCTGGTGCCCGACATCGAGGTGGTCGGCGAGGCGAGCGACGGCGAGGACGCGCTGGAGAAGGTGCCGGCGCTCGAGCCCGACGTGCTGCTGCTCGACGTCCGCATGCCGCGGCTCAACGGCATCGCCGTCCTCGAGGCGCTTCGCAAGGCGGGCACGCTGCCGCCGACCTTGGTGCTGACCACGTTCGACGACGGCGACGCCGCCATCGCCGCGATCAAGGCCGGCGCCAAGGGCCTGATGCTGAAAGACGTCTCGCTCGAGGATCTGGCGGAGGCGATCCGCGCGCTCGCCGACAACCGGACGGCGTTTCAGCCGGCGATGACCGAGAGCCTGATGGCGGCGATCCGCCGCACCCCTTCGGCTTCATCCGACACCGACGGTTCCGAGGCGCTGACGGCGCGGGAACGCGAGGTGCTGCACCTGATCTGCGCCGGCTACAGCAACAAGGAGATCGCCGACCTGCTGAGCCTGGCCGAAGGCACGGTCAAGAATCACGTTTCCAACCTCCTGCTCAAGCTCAATGCCCGCGATCGAACCCGGGCGGCGCTCAAGGCCCTGCAGGAAGGACATCTGGGCTAGGGTCCGGACCCACAACCGGCAACGGCCGTGACGGAGTGGAATGACCAAGGCCGCCGCATCCCCCGGATGCGGCTGCGCAGTCCGGGGGACTGCGCACCTTGGTCATGAGTGCAGGGCAAGGAGCGAGGAGGGTGTCACCCGCTCGACGCGGGTGGATCATGCCCCCGGCATGATGCAGATCGCTCCGGGGGAGCGATCGGCCCGCGACGATTGGGTGACAATGCTGTCGCATCGTGACCGACGAGCGACGCCGCCGTGCGCCAAAAGCCGCCCGCCCCTTCGGGGTTGCCCGGAGCCGGGGGGGGGGGGGGGGGGGGGGGGTGGGCGGGGGGGGGGGGGCCCCCGC
>JAYRLF010000005.1:0-28052 GCA_041905385.1 Allosphingosinicella sp. | reverse complement strand
AGCTTCAGCTACGCGTCTGCGCCGCGCTCCTTGCCAGCGGCCGGCCCGGGCAATCACGGCCATTGCCGGTTGTGGGTCCGGACCCTGGCAGATCAATCGCGCGCGGAAAGGCGACGGCTCAAGTGCTGAACTGGATCAGGTCCCAGAGATTGCCGTAGAGATCCTCGAACACGGCGACCGTGCCGTAAGGCTCCGTCTTGGGCGGCCGGACGAAGCGTACACCCTTCGCAATCATGCTCTCATGGTCGCGCGCGAAATCGCCGGTCTGAAGGAAGAGGAAGACGCGACCGCCGGCCTGGTCGCCGATGAAGGCGGCCTGTTCGGGCGTCGCCGCGCGCGCCAGCAGGATCGAGGCGCCCGTCGATCCCGGCGGCGCGACGAGCACCCAGCGTTTGTCCTGCTCGGGCTGGTACTGATCGGCGACCAGATCGAAGCCGAGCTTCTCGGTGAACCAGGCGATCGCCTCGTCATAGTCGCGCACGACCAGGGCGACATGGGCGAGCGCCTGCTTCACGTCAGGACTGCCGCTCGACGAAGCGCAAGGTGTTGCCGGCCGGATCGGTGACGTAAAAGTCGCGCGTTCCCCAGCTCTGGTCGACCGGACCGCGATGGACCGGCGAATCCGCGCGGTGCGACTGGTCGAGGCCGCGCGCCGAGAAGAGCGCGAACAGCACGTCGACATTGTCGACGATCACATTGGCGGCGATCGCGGCCTTCTGGTCGAGCGGCAGCCGGGTCAGCATCAGCTCGGCGCTGTCCCGGACGAGCAGCACGACGAAGTCGTCCGCCGACGCTTGCGGATCGAGCAGCGCGAAATCGAGCGTGCCCGTATAGAAAGCGAGGGCGGCCGCCATGTCGTCGCAATAGAAAAGCGGCACCATCCTCATCGGCGATGACAGCGCCTGCGGACTTCGCCTTCACCCTCCGGATAATGTTCGATCGAGCAATTGACCGCCTCGGTGTAGCGGCGCGCCGATTCGGCCAGGATGGCGAGGCGCGTAAAGGCCGGCTCGAAGCCGCGCAGCGCGCGGGCGGACTGCACCGGATCGACGCCGCATGTGGCGAGATGCGCTTCCAGCCGCTCCCGGATCCGGCGCGCGTCGCCGGCGACGTCCCGCTCCGGCGCGAAGCCTGCCGAGGCGCCGCCGTCATTCCATTGCTCGCTCGCGCAATTCTCGCCGCCGCGCATGACATTGGCGCGACGGAACGGCTGGCCGTTGCCGCGCCAGTAATTGACGACATAGTCGATCCGGACATTCCCGCGGCTGACCGACAGGCCGACGTCGCGGCCGCCATCCTCGTCGCTGCCGTGGGAGATCCGCCAACCGGCGACCCGTTCGCGACGGTCCGGCGGGGCATCCGGGAAGGGCTGCGCGGCCGCGGGCGTGACTTCGGCCGCGAGGACCAGGCCGGCCAGAATCGCGAAGGGCTGACGTCCGCGCATGGTCGAATGTGTGACGCAGCCGAAACGGGAGAGCAAGGCGTCGACGCGTGCGGCGCGATGTCGCACGTTCCGTTGCGGGCACGCCCGGAATAGGAAGGCGTCATGAGACGATTCGTCATGCCGGTCGCCACGCTCGCCGCGCTCGCCTCGTGCGGCGATGGCAGCGACGCGGGGTTCGAGCAGGATCGGCGGGCGGCGATCGTCCGCAACCAGACGATCGAGCCGCCGCCGCCGGTGCCGCCGCCGCCCGAGCCGGCGCCGGCCCGGCAACGCGTCCGGCTGGTCACCGAATTCGGTGCAATCGACATCGAGGTGAACGGCCGCGACGCTCCGCTCACGGCCACCAATTTCCTCGCCTATGTCGATCGCGGGCGGTTCGACGGCACCTATTTCTATCGCGCCGCACGCACCCGCGGCATGCCCGAGCGCGGCTTCATCCAGGGCGGCATCCAGCGCGAATATCGGCGGATGCTGTCGCCGATCCGCCACGAGCCGACCACGGAGACCGGCCTCAGCCACGTCAGCGGCACGGTCTCGATGGCGCGGACCACGCCGGGGACGGCGATGGGCGACTTCTTCATCGTCAATGGCGACATCCAGGGGATGGACGCCAATCCGCGCGGCGACACCGAGGACAAGAGGGCAGGCTATGCCGCCTTCGGCCGGGTCGTCGCCGGCATGGACGTGGTCCGCCGCATCCTCGCCTCGCCGACCGTGCCCAATGCCGGCCGGGGCGCGATGAAGGGGCAGATGATGGCCCAGCAGGTGCGGATCATCAGCGCGCGGCGACTGCCTTACGGGGAAGAGCGACAAACAGGGGAGGGCGATATGGGTGGAGATCAGGGCAACGGGCTCGCCATGGCGATCGGCATCGTCATGCTGCTCATCATCCTCGGCTGCACCTTTCTGATGTGGCTGGTCGCGCGCTTTCTCACCCGGAAGGTGTCGCCGAAGCGGCGCGGCCTGGTCACGGCGCTGCTGACGGTCGCAGGTCTCGGGATCGGCTGGATGGTGATGATGGCGACCTTCTACGAATCCTCCTTCGATCCGCCGCCCGAGCTTCGCCTGACCGCCGCACCCGGCATGGACGCGCGCTGGGTGGTGCTGCTCGAGGATCCGCGCGGCGAGGCGCTGACCTGGAACGAAGGCAGGCTTCCCTTCGCCTCGACGACGGCGGATCTGACCGTTCCGCCCAGCGGCATCGTCCGGCTGCAAAGCTTCGGCCTGATGGAGGGGCGCATGGATCTAGGCATCAGCTGGTCCGGCGGCCCCACGGGCATGGGCGCCGGCGGTGGACCGGGGCCGCCCGGCTCGGGGGCGAGGGCCTATATGATCCTTCCGCATCCGGACCATATCGATTCGACCGCAGACTATCCGCCGAGCGACGCCGCCCTGGCCGCCTATATCGCCGAGCGCGAGGCGCGCCGCCGGTGACCACGGCCGCGGCCCTGATCGAGGCGCTCGCGCTGGCGCCGCATCGGGAAGGCGGCTGGTATCGCGAGACCTGGCGGGCCGATACGAAGGTCGGCGAACGCGCCTCGGCAAGTGCAATCCTGTTCCTACTGGAGGAAGGCCAAAGATCGCACTGGCACCGGGTCGATGCCGCCGAGCTTTGGCTCTTCCACGCCGGCAGCTCGCTCAGACTCGAGGCGGCGGCCGACGAAAACGGACCTGTGCGCGGCACACAGCTCGGGTCTGACGTCCTCGCTGGCGAGACACCGCAATGGCTGATCGCGCCGGGCGAATGGCAGTCTGCCACCGCCGATCGCGGCTGGGCGCTCGTCTCCTGCATCGTCTCGCCGGGCTTCGAATTCTCGGGCTTCACGCTGGCGCCGGAAGGATGGGCGCCCGACCGCTGAGTCCGCCGGTCAGCGGTCCTGGCGGAAGCGGCCGGCGCCGCGTCGCTGCATCTCGGCGGCGAACGCCGCCGGCTCGCGCGCCGACAGATAGGCCTCGACCAATCCGCCTGCGTCGTCCCGATTGCGCAGCAGCAGATTGTAATTCTCCTGCCGCCGCGTCGGGATCAAGCCGAGCATCTTCTTCACCTCGGTCAGGCGGAACTGGGCGTTGAACGCGCCGGGGCCAAAGGCGGACAGCTCGAGAAAATCGGCCTCGACATCGCGGCTGAGGCACAAGGTCACCTCGGCCGGATCGTCGCCGCGCTGCGGCAGCGCGGCGGCGGCCGCCAGGAACTGGTCGAGCAGCGCGAGCGCCTCGCTGCGCGACACGCTCCGGCGCGTCGTCTCGTTCTCATTCTGGTCGATCAGGCACGCTGCAACAGTCCGCACGAGATACTCTCCTTCTGTCCGTGCCCGTTCCCCGGACTTCCCGTCCTGGTCAAGCCGTCGGCGCCGCTTGACGTGTGTTGGGAGCGCAATACGGTGTGTGCAGCACAGGGAGATAACCATGGGACGAGCACGGCTCTTGGCGGTGGCGATGCTTGCGGCGCTCGCCGGCGGCCCGGCGGCAGCGCAGGTGCCCGAGACGCCGGCGGCGACGGTCGAGGCCAATGCGGTCGTCCATCCCGGCGAGGGACTGACGATCCGGGTTCCGGCCCGCGCCGTTTATGTCGGCGGCGACCGCTTCACGCTCTACGACGTCGCCGACGCCGAGATCCACGTATTCGTCGAGGCCGACGCCGCGAAGCGCATCCGCCGCTTCTACTGGGTCCAGTTCGAATCCTATCTGCCGAGCCGCCCCGACGCGCGCTACGATTATGGCGAGAGCGACCGGCGCATGGAGCTGTGGGGCGAGACCGTCTGGGTCCGCCCGTCGCTGGCCGACAGCGCCCGCCAGGTCCGGGCCGGCTCCGACACCGAGCATTTCCGCGCGATCCTCGAGCGCGCCGGTTATAGCGCGCCGCCGCATCTGCTCGCGGTGCGCATGGTTCGGCTGCTCGACGATCCGCAGGGCACCGGCTTCGGCCGCCGCGAGCTGATGCTGATCTATGCCGAGGATCTGGCGCCGACCCGGACGACGGTCGACCAGATCACGACGGGCGGCCGGCCCGACGCGCGCTTCGCGGCCCTGGAGGGACCTTTGATCGAGCGGGCGGCGGCGGCGTTTACGGTCGAATAGATCAGGCGCCGTCAAAACTTTCGAGGATCGGGCACGGCCCCTTGCTGCCCGCCGCGCAGGCCCCGCGCAGCCGCTCCAGCGCCGCTCGTGACTCCTCGAGCTCGGCGATGCGCGCGTCGAGCGCGGCCAGCCGCTCCGACGCCATCGCGCGCACCCGCGCCCGATCGTCGGTGCTGTCGAGCCGGATCAGCTCGCCAATCTCCTCAAGGCTGAACCCGGCCGCCTGGGCGCGGCGGATGAAGCGCAGCCGGCGCACATCCTCGGGCCCGTAGCGCCGCACCGATCCGGCCCGCGCCGGCACAGCCAGCAGGCCGCGCCGCTGATAATAGCGCACCGTCTCGACGCCCACACCGGCGGCCGCGCCGAGCCGTGCGATCGTCATGTCCGCCATCAGGCTTGACTCCGTACCACGGTACGGATGCTACTGGCCGATTCGCCACGAGGCAAATGAATGTGAAACCGAGGAGAAAGACGATGACCAACGAGACCGAAAAGCGCGCCTGCACCTGCAGTTGCAAGAACGAGGGCGGCTGCCGCTGCAATCCCTGCAACTGCCGGAATTGCGGCTGCTGAAGTGGGAGGGGCCGCGCCGGCGACGGCGCGGCCCGAAATCACTCCGCGGCCGGCAGGTAGATCTCGCCACCCTTCTCGCGGAACCTCTCGCTCATCTCCGCCATACCTGCTTCGGCGGCCGCAGGCGCCACCGGCTCGGCCGCTAGGAAGCTGTCACTATTCTGCTTCGCTGCGAAGTCCCGCACTTCCTGGGTGATCTTCATCGAGCAGAATTTGGGCCCGCACATGGAGCAGAAATGCGCCGTCTTGGCGCCTTCGGCCGGCAGCGTCTGGTCGTGATATTGCTCGGCCGTATCCGGATCGAGGCTGAGGTTGAACTGGTCGCGCCAGCGGAACTCGAACCGGGCCCGGCTGAGCGCGTCGTCGCGCAGCTTGGCGGCCGGGTGGCCCTTGGCGAGGTCGGCGGCGTGGGCGGCGAGCTTGTAGGTGACGACGCCGACCTTGACGTCGTCGCGGTCGGGCAGGCCGAGATGCTCCTTGGGCGTGACGTAGCAGAGCATCGCCGTGCCGAACCAGCCGATCATCGCCGCCCCGATCGCGCTGGTGATATGGTCGTAGCCCGGCGCGATGTCGGTGGTGAGCGGCCCCAAGGTGTAGAAGGGCGCCTCGCCGCAGGCCTCGAGCTGCTTGTCCATGTTCGCCTTGATCTTGTGCATCGGCACATGGCCGGGGCCCTCGATCATCACCTGGACGTCATGCTTCCACGCGATCTGGGTGAGCTCGCCCAATGTGGCCAGCTCGGCGAACTGGGCCTCGTCATTGGCGTCGGCGATGCTGCCGGGGCGCAGGCCGTCGCCGAGGCTGAAGGCGATGTCATAGGCCTTCATCACCTCGCAGATCTCGTCGAACCGCGTGTAGAGGAAGCTCTCCTGGTGGTGCGCCAGGCACCATTTCGCCATGATCGAGCCGCCGCGGCTGACGATGCCGGTGACGCGCTTCGCGGTCAGCGGGATGTAGGGCAGGCGGACGCCGGCATGGATGGTGAAATAGTCGACGCCCTGCTCGGCCTGCTCGATCAGGGTGTCGCGGTAGATCTCCCAGGTCAGATCCTCGGCGATGCCGCCGACCTTCTCGAGCGCCTGGTAGATCGGCACCGTGCCGATCGGCACCGGCGAGTTGCGCAATATCCATTCGCGGGTGTCGTGGATGTTGCGGCCGGTGGAGAGGTCCATCACCGTGTCGGCGCCCCAGCGGATCGCCCAGACCATCTTGTCGACCTCGGAGGCGACGTCCGAGGCGACCGCGCTGTTGCCGATATTGGCGTTGATCTTGACCAGGAAGTTGCGGCCTATCGCCATCGGCTCGCTTTCCGGGTGGTTGATGTTGGACGGGATGATCGCGCGGCCGCGCGCGACCTCCTCGCGGACGAATTCCGGGGTGACGTAATCGGGGATGGCGGCGCCGAAATCCTGGCCGTCCCGCAGCAATGCCTCGCGCGCCCTCTCGCGGCCGAGATTCTCGCGGATCGCGACATATTCCATCTCGGGCGTGACGATGCCGCGCCGGGCATAATGCATCTGGCTGACATTCGCCCCCGCCTTGGCGCGGAGCACCTTGCGGCGCACGTTCGGGAAGGGCTGGACGCCGCCGGACCGGTCGGGGCCGAGCTGGCCGTTGTCCTCGGGGCGGACCTCGCGCTGCAGCACCTCCTCGACGTCGCCGCGGCCGCGGATCCAGTCGCGCCGCAGCTCGGGCAGGCCGGCCATGATGTCGATCGCGGCCGTCGGGTCGGTATAGGGACCGGAGCAATCGTAGACGCGCAGCGGCGGCTCGCCGGAACTGGGCTCGAGATCGATCTCGCGCATCGCCACGCGGAGCGGTCCGACATGGATCTTGCGGCTGCCGCGGATCGGACCGGTGGTGACCTTGAGCTCAGTGCGGGCGGGAATGTCGGCCATGTCTCGTGCTCCTCATTCGGAAGGAGGACGGATGACCCGCGCTCCCTCCCTACGCCGGTGTCAGCCGGATCAGGTTCGACGGGTCAGGGCTTCAGCCCAATCTCAACCGCTCCGGCGCGGTCCCCCGGGGATGTGCAGGGCGGCCCCGGACAGGGACGCGCTGCGCCCTCTTCCTAGGCCCGCCGGCCGGCGCTGGAAAGCGCCAATCGCGCGCCGCGGCGGCGGCAAATTCGTGAATCTTCCTCGACATTTGCGATTCCGCGCCCATCGGCCTAGATATTCGTGCTTTCCGGCGGGCGTTTCCCACGCGCCCGATTCGATCGTGCTCAGGAAGGCTGCACTACATGAATCAACTGGATTTCTATCTGGAGCGCGCCGCCGCGGCGCGCCGCGAGGCCGAGGCCGCGACCCTGTCCAACGTGCGCGAGCGCTGCCTGCGCGCCGCTCTGGCCTGGGACGAGATGGCGTCGCGGGCCGCGCGCACCGAGCGGATGCGGGCCGATTCCGAGGCGCGCAAGGCGCAGCTCATGCCGGTGGTCGCGGCCGAGTAACGGCGCAGACTGCCAGGGGGAAATGAAAAGGCCGGCCCGGAGCGATCCGGGCCGGCCATTTACGGTTGCGGGGGTTTTTAATATGGTTCTTGTTGGCGCGAGGCCGAGTGCGGAAAACCGGTTCCCACTTTTTCGCGCATCGCTTCTCAGGTGTGGCAGGACAGGTTGTTCTTGCCCGGCGCAGTGATGCGGACATTTTCCGCATTGGCGCTGACCGAATGGCCTTCGGCCGTGTAGGGCGGATTGCCCCCGGCGGCGGTGAGCACGGTCGTGTCGCCGGTCTGGCTGGTGCGCAGCTGCGCCGTATTGTCGTTGTAGAAATCGACATAGACCAGGCTGTTGTCGCTGCAGCGATAGGTGCGGCTGGCCGTGATCGCCGGCGGCAGCTCGACCGGCGCCGCATTTTCGAGCGCCTGCGCCTGGGCATCATATTGGTTGATGGTCTCGGGCTGATCGTTGCAGGCCGCGAGGGCGAGGGTCGCCGCGCTCGCGGCAATGAGGAGAAGCGTCTTCTGCATCGAATTCCCTTCGCGGGTGCAGCATTTCACGTCAAGCGGTAACTTCTTGGCAATGTGTCTCGAATTGTCGCGGCCCGCATTCGACGAACGGACCGTCGGGTTCGACAAAGCGCAGCGGCGTCGTTAGACAATGGGCACGATGCGGGCGGGAAAGCGGACGGAGTAGATGCAGCGGGTTCGGATCGGGCTGACCGGCCTTGCCTTCGTTTTCCTGGCTGTGCTGCTGGCCGCGGTGTTCACGAGCGAGCCGGCCGGCGAGCAGCCGATCACGCCCAATCTGATCGAGCAGCAGCAGAACGGCGCCGGCCCGCAGCCGATCGGCGGCGTCGCTCCGGCCGAGCCGACCGAGCCGCTCGCCGAGCTCGGCGTCTCTCCCGGCAATGCCGACTCGAACGCCGCCCAGCCGCCGGCACCGCCCCAGCCCGCCGCCCGCTGACTCTTCCGAGTCGCGCGCGGGCTCATTCACCGACTTATCCACAGGCGCGAAGGCGCGAACAAGCTCGGAACATGGATGGGAACAAACCATGAATTGGTACAGTGTTTCCACTTGTAGGGCATGAAAACCCATAAAATGGCATCGAAATCCCTTCCAATCCCATGGCGCATCGGTTATCCACCGTCGGGTTAGTTAGGGGCATTTCCTGTTGAGCCATGTCGGCGACGTGGGCGCGTGGAAGCACGCGGTCCGCGAACGGGGAGGCCTGTGTTCAAAGGGCGGGGGACAAGCCTCAAGTGGAACTCGAGCACCTCTTTACCGGGAGCGCGCTCAATGCGGTGGACGCCAAGGGGCGTCTGTCCGTCCCCGCCTTCATTCGCCAGGTGATCGAGCGCCGCTCCGACGCCAAGGCGATCATCATGGGCGCGCACGAGGTCGACCCCTGCCTCACCGCCTTCGACCGCAACTATGCCCGCAACCTGTTCCTCGAGAACGAGCGCCGCCGCCTCGCCGAGGAGGGCAATGATCCGCAGGCGCATTTCACGCGCGCCCGCCGCACCTTCGGCATCACCGAGGAAGTGCCCTACGACACGTCCGGCCGCATCATCCTGCCCCCGATGATGCGCCGCAAGGGCCAGATCGAGGATCTCGCCCTCTTCGTCGGCACCGGCGGAACCTTCGAGATCTGGAATCCGCGGCTCGCGCTGGAGAGCGGCGACGCCGACCTGCGCGAGCTCGCCGCCTATCGGCTCGAGGAGCGGGGGGTCGCGCCATGACGGCCGCCGCGCCGCACATTCCCGTCCTGCTGGACGCCGTCATCGATGCGCTCGCCATTGCCCCCGGCGAGACCCATGTCGACGGCACGTTCGGCGCGGGCGGCTATACCAAGGCCATACTCGATAAGGGAGCGGCCCGTGTCTTTGCTTTTGATCGCGATCCCGACGCGATCCTGTATGGCAAGGACCTGGTCGCTTCGAGCGGGGAGCGCCTGACGCTGGTACCGGATCGCTTTTCCCGGATGCGTCAGGCGCTTACCGACCACGGCGTCACCGAGGTCGACGGCGTCACGCTCGACATCGGCGTCTCCTCGATGCAGCTCGATCAGGCGGAGCGCGGCTTCTCCTTCCAGTCGGACGGGCCGCTCGACATGCGCATGGGCCAGGCCGGCACGAGCGCCGCCGACTTCGTCAACCAGGCCGACGAGGCCGAGATCGCCGACGTGATCCACCTCTATGGCGAGGAGCCGAAGGCGCGTCGGATCGCGCGTGCGATCGTCGCCGCCCGGCCGATCGAGCGGACCGGCCAGCTCGCCGAAATCGTCCGCAAGGCCACCGGCCACAAGCCGGGCATGAAGAAGGATCCGGCGACCCGGACCTTCCAGGCGATCCGGATCCACATCAACCAGGAGCTTGACGAGCTCGAGGGCGGGCTGGCGGCCGCCGAGCAGGTGCTTGCACCTGGCGGCCGCCTAGCCGTCGTCACCTTTCACAGCCTCGAGGACCGGATCGTGAAGCGGTTCCTCAAGGCCCGCAGCGGCGCCACCCCGGCCGTATCGCGTCACCGCCCGGCGGCGCGCGACCTCGGCCCGGCGCCGACGTTCGAGGCGGTCGCCAAGCCGGTTCGCGCCGGCGACGCCGAGACCGAAGCCAATCCGCGCGCGCGCTCGGCAACCCTGCGCGCCGCGCGCCGTACCGCCGCACCGGCGTGGACCAGTTCGAAAGAAGGAAGCTCGAGATGATCGCACGGGGATTCAAACCTGTCGCGTGGGTGGCCTGCATCGGCGCCGCCGCCTTGTCCTGCTACATGCTGTCGCTGCGCGTTGCCGCCGAGCGCGCCGAGCTCGCCAGCCTCGACCAGCGCATCATCGCGACCCGCCAGGCGATCCGTTCGCTCCAGACCGAGCTCGGCACGCGTGGCCGGCTGCAGCAGCTCGAGGAGTGGAATGCGGAAGTGCTGGCGTTGTCGGCGCCGGTCGCCGGCCAGTTCATCGAGAGCAACGTCGCGCTCGCCCGCTTCGACACCCGCCAGCGCGACTTCGCCGACCAGTCGGCCGATGTCCGGCTGGCTTCCGCAGAGGCCGGCCAGACTGCCACCGCGGCGACGCCGCAAGCGGCAGCGCCGGTGACCCGCGCGCCGGCGGCGCCGGCCGCGCCGCGCCTGATCCTCGCTTCGGCCCGGACCCAGGACTCGAGCAAGCCGGCCACGGCTGCGCCGATCGTGCAGCGCGCCGCGCTCGCGACGCCGCCGGTGCGCACCGTCGCGCCGACGCGTGCGCCGCAGGAGCGCGCGACCATCCAGCGCGCCGCGGTCGAGCGCCAGCCGGCCGCCCAGCGGCCCGCCGCGACCCGGCAGACCGTCGCCGCCCGTACCGGCGGGCCGGCCCGCACGCCCTCGCTGCTCGGCGACGACGTGCTGCGCGACCTTCGCGCCGAGGCGCGCTCGGAGCGGTCCGGGGGAACCGGCAACTGATGGCGACTCTTGCCGCTCAAGGCGAACGGCGCGTTGTTCATGGCGACGACCAGCAGGGGCTGACGCTCACCTACCACCGGCTGATGCTGGTGCTGCTCCTGTTCGCCGGCGTGACGAGCCTGATCGTGCTGCGGCTCGCTTATCTGCAGGTCTTCACCGACCATAGCGGCGCGGCCCAGCTCGCCAATCCCCTGATCCCGCCGCGCGCCGACATCACCGACCGCAACGGCGTGCCGCTGGCGCGCACCATCGACAGCTGGTCGATCGGCGTTCATCCGCAGCGGGTGATCGGCGACCGCTCCGTACTCGCCCAGCGCCTGCACGAGCTGATGCCGGAGCGCAGCGCCGCCGATTTCCGTGGCCTGCTGAGCGCGCGCAGCAATTTCACCTATATCGCCCGCCGCGCCGTTCCCGAGCTGGTCGAGGCGATCAACGCGATCGGCGAGCCCGGCATCGTCTTCGACCGCGAGCCCGACCGCCTCTATCCGCAGACCGCCATGGCCGGCCATGTCCTCGGCTGGACCGATTTCGACGGTCATGGCGTCGCCGGCATGGAACGGGTGCTCGAGGAGCGGCTGATCGATCCGGAGCTGCGCGGCCAGCCGGTCGCCCTGTCGCTCGACAGCCGCGTCCAGGCGGCGCTGGAGAGCGAGCTGGCGACGCAGGTCACCGCCTTGAGCGCCGAGGGCGGTACCGGCATCGTCCTCGACGTCGACACCGGCGAGGTCGTCGCCATGGCCTCCGCGCCGACCTTCAACCCCAATGCCGCCGGCCGCTCGAGCGCGAGCGCGCTCTACAACCGGGCGACGATGGGCGTGTACGAGCTCGGCTCGGCCTTCAAGCCGATCACCGTCGCGGCGGCGATGGAAGCCGGCGTCGTCACCTCGATGACGCAACGCTGGGACGCATCCTCGCCGGTCGCGGTCGGCCGCTTCCGGATCAACGACGATCACCCGCTCGGCCGCCACATCACGGTCGCCGAGCTGCTGGTGCACAGCTCCAACATCGCCACCGCGCGGATCGCCGACCAGATGGGCGCCGAGCGGATGCAGCATGCCTTCCGCCAGCTCGGCTTCAACGAGCCGGCCCATATCGAGCTGCGCGAGCGCACCCGTCCGCTCTGGCCGAGCGACTGGGGCCGGGCGACCGTGATGACCTCGGGATTCGGCCATGGCGTCGCGGTGACGCCGCTGCATCTCGCTTCCGCTTATGCGGCCTTGGTCAATGGCGGCGTCTGGCGGCCGGCCACCCTGATGCGGGTCGAACCCGGCCGCGCGGCGCAGGGGCGCCGGGTCTATTCCGAGCAGACCAGTTACCGGATGCGGCAGATGCTGCGCCTGATCGTCCAGCAGGGCACCGGCCGGCGCGGCGAGGCGCCGGGCTTCCGCGTCGGCGGCAAGACCGGAACCGCGGAAAAAGTCTCGTCGGCCGGCGGATATAATCGTCGCGTCAACGTTTCCACCTTCGCGGCGGCTTTTCCAATGGATCGGCCGCGCTATGTGGTGCTGGTGATGATGGACGCTCCGCGGGGAACGGCCGAGACCTTCGGCCTCACCACCGCCGCCTGGACGGCGGCGCCCGTCGTGTCGCGCGTGATCTCGCGGGTGGGGCCGTTGCTCGGCATCATCCCCGACGCGAACCGAGACATCGACACGTCCGACGTCATGCCCCCGGCCGACCCCGCAACCGCGGGGCACTGATGCGATTGGGGGCGCTGACAGGCGGCGACGAGGCGACGCCCGTCACCGGCTTTGCCATCGATCATCGCAAGGTCGCCCCGGGCACGGTGTTCGGCGCCTTCCGCGGCGCCCGCTTCAACGGCGAGGATTTCATTCCCGCGGCGGTCGCGTCCGGCGCGATCGCCGTGGTGGCGCGGCCCGACGTCGCCGTCGACGGCGCGGTCCGGATCGCCGCCGACGAGCCGCGCCGCGCCTTCGCCCGGCTCGCCGCCAAATTCTTCGCGCCCTTCCCGGACGTCACCGTCGCCGTCACCGGCACCAACGGCAAGACGAGCAATGTCGAGCTGTGCCGCCAGCTGTGGCGGATGGCCGGCCACCCCTCGGCCAGCATCGGCACGCTCGGCGTCACCACCGCCGACGACCAGGTGACGACCGGCCTGACCACGCCGGACATCGTCACCTTCCTCTCGAACATGGCCGGCCTGGAGCGTATGGGCATCACCCATGCCGCGTTCGAGGCATCGAGCCATGGTCTGTCGCAATATCGCACCGAGGGATTGCCAGTGCGGGCCGCGGCCTTCACCAACTTTACCCGCGACCATCTCGATTATCACGGCACGATGGACGACTATTTCGAGGCCAAGATGCGGCTGTTCGACGAGGTCGTCGATCCGGACGGCAGCGCCGTGATCTGGATGGACGATCCCAAGTCGGCCGAGGTGCTCGAACGCTGCCGCCGCCGCGGCCTCAGGACGATCACCGTCGGTCAGGCCGGCGAGACGCTGCGGCTGACCGGGCGCGAGACGACCCCGCTCGGCCAGAAGCTCACGATTCTGACCGAGGCGCGGACCTATACCGTCACGCTCGCCCTGATCGGCGCCTATCAGGCCGCCAATGCGCTGACCGCCGCCGGGCTGGTGGTCGCGACCGGCGGCGATCTGACCGGCACTCTGTCCAATCTCGCCCGCGTCCAGCCGGTGCGCGGTCGGCTGGAACGGGCGGTGATCACCCGCGCCGGCACGCCGATCTATGTCGATTATGCCCACACGCCCGATGCGATCGAGTCCGCCGTCGCGGCGCTGCGCCCGCACACCAGGGGCCGGCTGATCATCGTCTTCGGCGCCGGCGGCGACCGCGACCGCGGCAAGAGGCCGGAAATGGGCGCGGTCGCGGCGCGCGAGGCCGACCTGGTCATCGTCACCGACGACAATCCCCGCAGCGAGGATCCGGAAGCGATCCGCCGCGACATCCTGGCCGGAGCGCCCGGCGCGCGCGAGGTCGGCGGCCGGCGCGAGGCGATCCGCGCCGCAGTCGAGCTGGCCGGTGAGGCGGACATCATCCTGCTCGCCGGCAAGGGTCACGAGCAGGGCCAGATCGTCGGCGACAAGGTGCTGCCGTTCGACGACGTCACCGTCGCCCGCGAGTGCGCCGCATGAGCGCGCTCTGGACCTCCGACGAGATCGCCGCCGCGACCGGCGGCGACGCCAACCTCTCGTTCGAGGCGAGCGGCGTCACCTTCGATTCCCGCGAGGTCGAGCCCGGCCATCTCTTCATCGCGATGAAGGGCGAGGTCACCGACGGCCACAAATTCCTCGACAAGGCCTATGCCGCAGGCGCCGCCGGCGTGCTGGTCGAGCATGCGCCGGATGCGCGTCCCCACGTCCGGGTCGCGGATTCGGTCAAGGCGCTCAACGATCTCGGCCGCGCCGCGCGCGCCCGCAGCGCCGCGCGGGTGATCGGAGTCACCGGCTCGGTCGGCAAGACCAGCACCAAGGAGGCCCTGTTCGCGGCGCTCGACCGGGGCGCGTCCGGCACAGTCCACCGCTCGGTAAAGAGCTACAACAACCATACCGGCGTGCCGCTGTCGCTGGCGCGGATGCCGCGCGAGACGCGCTACGGCGTGTTCGAGATGGGGATGAACCATGAGGGCGAGCTCGCCGCGCTGACCCGGCTGGTGCGGCCGCATGTCGCGGTCGTGACCGCGATCGCTTCGGCCCATCGCGAATATTTCGCCAGCGAGGAGGCGATCGCCGACGCCAAAAGCGAGATCTTCCAGGGACTGGAGCCCGGCGGCACCGCGATCATCCCGTTCGACAGCCCGCACCGCGATCGGCTGATCGCGGCGGCGCGGCCCCATGCGGCCGAGATCCTGACCTTCGGCATGGGCGAGGGCGCCGACGTGCGCGCCACCTATGTCGTGCGCGGCCCGAAGGGCGGCACGCTGGCGACGGCGAGCCTGCCGGGCCGGCAGCTCAGCTTCACGATCGGCCAGCCCGGCGCCCACTGGGCGTCGAACGCGCTCGCCGTGCTCGCCGCGGTCCACGCCGTCGGCGGCGACCTTGCGCTGGCGGGCCTGGCGCTCGCCGATCTCGGCGGTCTCAAGGGCCGCGGAGAGCGGCGCCGGATCCGCGTCGACGGCGGCGAGGCGCTGCTGATCGACGAAAGCTACAACGCCAATCCGGCGTCGATGGCGGCGACCCTGAAGGTGCTGGGCGACGAGCGGGTCGACGGCCGCCGCATCGCCGTCCTCGGCGCGATGCGCGAGCTCGGCGAGGAGACCGCGACCTTCCACAGCGCCCTGGCCGAGCCGGTCGCGGCGGCGCAGGTCGATTATGCGATCCTGGTCGGCCCGGAAATGGCCGCGCTCGCAAAAGCGCTTGGCCCGACCACCAAAATGGCGCATGTCGCCGACGCGTCGTCGGCCATCGCTCTTGCGCGAGAGGCGATCGGGCCGGGCGACGCGATACTCGTCAAGGGATCCAATTCCATCGGACTTGCCGCCCTCGTCGAGGCGCTGGCGAGCGGGAAGAGCTGATGTTTCTCTGGATAGCCGAACAATTGGGGTTCCCGGGAATCCTGAACCTTTTCCGCTACATCACCTTCCGTGCCGGCGGCGCGACCGCCACCGCGCTCGTCCTCGGCCTGCTGATCGGGCCCAGGTTCATCGGCTGGCTGCGGGTCCGCCAGGGCAAGGGCCAGCCGATCCGCGACGACGGTCCGCAATCGCATCTCGCCAAGCGCGGCACGCCGACCATGGGCGGGCTGATGATCCTGACCGCGGTGTCGGTGTCGCTGCTGCTCTGGATGGACTTCTTCAATCGCTATCTCTGGGCGTGCCTGTTCATCATCGTCGGCTTCGGCCTGATCGGCTTCCTCGACGATTACGACAAGGTGAAGAAGCGCCACCACAAGGGGGTCTCGGCCAAGGTCCGGCTGCTCGCCGAATTCGTCGTCGCCGGGATCGGCTGCTGGATCATCCTGTGGGGCGCGACCACCCAGCTCTACGTGCCCTTCTACAACGGCCCGGTGATCGACCTCGGCTGGTTCTACATCGCCTTCGCGGCGATCGTCGTGGTCGGCTTCGGCAATGCCGTGAACTTGACCGACGGCCTCGACGGCCTCGCGACCATGCCGGTGATCATCGCCAGCCTGACCTTCCTGGTGATCGCCTATCTGGTCGGCAATGCCCGCTTCGCCGCCTATCTCGGCATTCCGCATGTGCTCGGTGTCGGCGACCTCACCGTGCTCTGCTCGGCGATCGTCGG
This sequence comes from Allosphingosinicella sp., assembly GCA_041905385.1. Taxonomy (GTDB): domain Bacteria; phylum Pseudomonadota; class Alphaproteobacteria; order Sphingomonadales; family Sphingomonadaceae; genus Allosphingosinicella. The sequence continues at coordinate 11,861 of JAYRLF010000005.1, read as the reverse complement.
CGCCGGCCTCGCCTTCCTCTGGTTCAACGCCCCGCCGGCGGCGGTCTTCATGGGCGACACCGGCAGCCTCGCTCTGGGAGGCGCGCTCGGCGCGATCGCCGTCGCCACCCACCATGAGGTGGTGCTCGGCATCGTCGGCGGCCTGTTCGTGATCGAGGCGCTGTCGGTGATCATCCAGGTCGTGGTCTACAAACGCACCGGCAAGCGCGTCTTTCGAATGGCGCCGATCCACCACCATTTCGAGCAATTGGGCTGGTCCGAGCCGACCGTCGTGATCCGATTCTGGATCATCGCCTTCGTGCTGGCCCTGGCCGGGCTCTCCACGTTGAAGCTGCGGTGATCACGAGCCCCGCCTTTTCCGGAAAGCGCTATGCGGTGCTCGGCCTCGCCCGCTCGGGCCTGGCCAGCGTCGAGGCGCTGGTCGCGAGCGGCGCCCATGTGCTTGCCTGGGACAATCGCGAGGAGGCGCGCGATGTGGTCGCCGGCAAGGCCGAGATCGGCGACCTGCTGACCGCGGACCTGACCGGTTATGACGGCGTCGTCGTATCGCCGGGCGTGCCGCTCAACCGCCATCCGATCGCGGGCCATGCCGCCGAGGCCGGCGTGCCGGTGATCGGCGACATCGAACTCTTCGCGCTGGCGCGCGCGTCGCTGCCGCCGCACCGCGTCGTCGGCGTCACCGGCACCAACGGCAAGTCGACCACGACCGCGCTCATCCACCACATCGTCAAGCGCGCCGGCATGGCATCGACCATGGCCGGCAATATCGGCTATCCGATCCTCGGCCAGGATCCGCTGCCCGCCAACGGCGTCTATGTGCTCGAGCTCTCGTCCTACCAGATCGACCTCACCCGCAGCCTCGACTGCGACGTCGCAGTGCTGCTCAACATCAGCCCCGACCATCTCGACCGCTATGACGGGGTCGAGGCCTATGCCGCCTCCAAGGCGCGCCTGTTCGACCTGCAATCGCCCGAACATGCCGCGGTGATCGCGGTCGAGGACGATTTCACCCGCGACATCGCCGAGCAGGTGACCAATCGCCGCTTCCTCGTCTCCTCCGCGGACGTGCACGATCAGTCGGCCTGGCCGGCGCTGCAGGGCCCTCACAATGCCCAGAATGTTGCCGCCGCGGTCGCCGCGGCGCGCGCGCTCGGCATCTCCGACGAGGTGATCGGCGAGGCGCTGGCCTCCTATCGGGCGCTGCCGCACCGGATGGAGTTGGTCGCCGAGAAGAATGGCGTGAAGTTCGTCAACGACAGCAAGGCGACCAATCCGGATTCGGCTGCACCGGCCCTGGCCTCCTTCCCCTCGGTCCACTGGATCCTCGGCGGCCTCCCCAAAAGCGACGATCTCGGCCCCTGCGAGGCGCAGCTCCACCATGTCCGCGCCGCTTATACGATCGGCGAGGCCGGCCCGATGTTCGCGAAATTGCTCGAAGGCAAGGTGCCGGTCCGCGAATGCGAATTGCTGGTGACCGCAGTCGACGCAGCCTCGCGCGCGGCGGCGCCGGGCGAGGTCGTCCTGCTGTCGCCGGCCTGCGCCTCGTTCGACCAGTTCCGCGACTATGAGGCGCGCGGCGAGGCGTTCAAGGCGGCGGTGGAGGCGCTGGCATGAGCACGACCAGCGCCCGCGCCCCGGATCGCGTGCAGGCCCAGGCCAAGGCGGCCCGGCTCGGCCGGTCCGACCGCAGTGCGCTCGGCCGCTGGTTCTGGGAAATCGACAAGGTGCTGCTGATCCTGGTTGTCGTGCTGATCTCGATCGGCCTGATCGCCGTCGCCGCCGCCTCGCCGGCGGCCGCGCAGCGTTATTCGGGCGGCGGCATCAGCTTCCCGCCGCTTTATTATTTCTATCGCCAGCTGATGTGGCTGGTGGTGGCGCTGCCGGTGATGGTCGCCGTGTCGATGCTCGCCAAGCCGACCGCGCGCCGCCTCGCCATCCTCGGCGCGATCACCTTCACCGCTCTGCTGTTCCTGGTCCCCTTCTTCGGCCAGGAGGTGAACGGGGCCCGGCGCTGGCTCGGCCTCGGCATCACCCAGTTCCAGCCGTCCGAATTCCTGAAGCCGCTGTTCATCGTCTCGATCGCCTGGCTGCTGTCGCTGCGCGAGAAGGACGCCTCCTTGCCAATGGTGCCGCTGACCGCTGCGCTGACCGGCGTGGTCGCCTTGCTGCTGATGCAGCAGCCCAATTTCGGCGAGACGATCATCTTCGTCGCCGCCTGGGTGCTGCTGCTCGCTCTGTCGGGCGCGCCGATGCGGATCCTCTACATGCTCGGCGCGGCCGGCGTCGCCGCGATCGTCCTCGCTTATTTCTTCTATCCGGTCGCGACCGCGCGGATAGACGGCTTCCTGTTCGAGCAGGGCGACAATTATCAGGTCGAGTCCGCTTTGCGCACGCTCACCGCCGGCGGCCTGTTCGGCGCCGGCCCGGGCGCCGGCACCCGCAAATTCTCGCTGCCCGAGCCGCACACCGATTATATCTTCTCGGTGATCGGCGAGGAGTTCGGCATCATCGCCTGCCTGGCGATCGCGATTCTCTACATGACGATCGTCGCCCGGGTGCTGGTGCGGCTGCTGCACGAGGAGGACAAGTTCATCGTCCTCGCCACCGCCGGCCTGGTCTGCCAGTTCGGGCTGCAGGCGCTGATCAACATGGCGGTCAACGTCCACATCGCCCCGTCCAAGGGCATGACCCTGCCGTTCATCTCCTATGGCGGCTCGTCGATGGTCGCCCTGTCATTGGGCTTCGGCCTGCTGCTCGCGTTCAGCCGGCGCAATCCCTATCTCCACCGCTCGCCTTATGTCGTGAAATGGAGCGGGCTCAAATGATCCTGTCGCGCCACTATGTTCTGGCTGCCGGTGGGACCGGGGGGCATATGATCCCGGCCCACGCGCTCGCCGAGGAGCTGATGCTGCGCGGCCACCGCGTCGCTTTGGTCACCGACGACCGCGGCGCTCGCATTCCCGGCCTGTTCGAGAACGCCCAGGTCCACATCCTTCCGGCTGGGCGGCTGGCCGGCGGCCCGCTCGGCTGGCTGCGCGCGGCGCGCGCGATCATGACCGGCCGGGCGATGGCGCTGCGGCTCTACGAGACCTTCCAGCCGGCGGCGGTGATCGGCTTCGGCGGCTATCCCGCTTTCCCGGCCCTGCTCGCCGCCCGCCGCGACCGCATCCCCAGCCTGGTGCACGAGCAGAATGCGGTGCTCGGCCGGGTCAACCGGCTGGTCGCCGGCCGGGTCGATGCGATCGCCACCGCCTACAATCAGGTCGAGCGGCTGCCCGCCTCGGCGCGCGACAAGGTCGTGCTGGTCGGCAATCCGGTCCGCGACGAGATCATCGCGCTTCGCGACCAGCCTTTCCCGGCGCTCGGCGAGGACGGCATCTTCCGCCTGCTCGTCACCGGCGGCAGCCAGGGCGCCTCGATCTTCTCCACCGTCGTTCCCGATGCGCTCGCGCTGCTGCCCGAGCATTTCCGGCGGCGGCTGCAGGTGACCCAGCAATGCCGGTCGGAGGATATCGACCAGGTACGGGCCCGCTATGCCGAGCTCGGCATCCCGGCCGAGCTTGCCACCTATCTGCCGGACATTCCCGAGCGGCTGGCCTGGTCGCACCTCGTCATCGGGCGCGCCGGCGCCTCGACCATCGCCGAGCTGACCGCCGCCGGCCGCCCCGCGATCCTGGTGCCGCTGCCGAGCGCCACCGACGATCACCAGACCGCCAATGCCCGCGAGATGGCGAAGGCGGGCGGGGCGCGGATGATCGCGCAGCCCAAATTCACCCCGATCGAGCTCGCCAAGCAGATGCAGAAGCTGGCGCTGGATCCCGGCGCCCTCGCCAACGCCGCGGCGCGGGCGAAGGCGGTCGGCAGGCCCGACGCCGCCAAGGCGCTCGCCGACCTGGTCGAGCGCACCGGCCGCACGCCCGGGGTCGATCCGCAGCTCGCCCGCGCGCCGGCGATGCGCCAGGTTCCGAACGGAGCCATGGCATGAAGGGGGTCGGCACCGACATCGGCAAGATCCATTTCGTCGGCATCGGCGGCATCGGCATGTCCGGCATCGCCGAGGTGATGCACATCCTCGGCTATCAAGTGCAGGGCTCCGACGTCAGCGAATCCTATGTCGTCGAGGGGCTGCGCGAGCGCGGCATCCCGGTCGCGATCGGCCATGGTCCAGACAATATCGGCGATGCCTCGGTGGTGGTGATCTCGACCGCGATCAAGCGCGGCAATCCTGAGGTCGAGGCGGCCTATGAGCGGCGCATTCCCGTCGTCCGCCGCGCCGAGATGCTGGCCGAATTGATGCGGCTCAAGCTCAACGTCGCCGTCGCCGGCACCCACGGCAAGACGACGACGACGTCGATGGTCGCCGCTTTGCTCGACGCCGGCGGCATCGACCCGACCGTGATCAATGGCGGCATCATCAACGCCTATGGCTCCAACGCCCGGCTCGGCACGTCGGACTGGATGGTGGTCGAGGCGGACGAGAGCGACGGCAGCTTCCTCAGGCTCGACGGCACGATCGCGGTCGTCACCAATATCGATCCCGAGCATCTCGACCATTATGGCTCGTTCGAAGCGGTCAAGGACGCCTTCGTTGAGTTCGTCGAGAACGTCCCCTTTTACGGCGCCGCCTTGATGTGCGTCGACCATCCCGAGGTCCAGTCGCTGATCCCGCGCCTGCGCGACCGGCGCATCGTCACCTACGGCTTCGCCGCCCAGGCCGACATCCGCGCCGACAATGTCGTGCCGATTCCGGGCGGCAGCCGCTTCGACGTCAGCCTGCGCAACCGCGCCGGCGATGTGCGGGTGATCGAGGGCGTGCGGCTGCCCATGCCCGGCCGGCACAATGTCCAGAACGCGCTCGCCGCGATGGGCGTCGCCGCCGAGCTCGGCATATCCGATGACGTGATCGCCCACGGCTTCGACAGCTTCGCCGGCGTCAAGCGGCGCTTCACCCGGGTCGGCGAGGTCGACGGCGTCACCATCATCGACGATTACGGCCACCATCCGGTCGAGATCCGCGCCGTCCTCTCCGCCGCGCGCGAGGGTGCGGAAGGGCGGGTGATCGCGGTCGTCCAGCCGCATCGCTTCACCCGGCTGCAGACCCTGATGGATGAGTTCCAGGGCGCCTTCAACGACGCCGACATCGTGCTGGTGACGCCGGTTTATGCGGCCGGCGAGGCGCCGATCGAGGGCGTCGATCATCACGCTCTGGTCGAGGGCTTGAAGCAGCGCGGCCATCTCGGCGCCCATCCGGTCGCCGACGCCGCCGAGCTCTGCCGGCAATTGCGCGATCTGGTCGCGCCGGGCGACATGGTCATCTGCCTCGGCGCCGGCGACATCACCAAATGGGCGGCCGGCCTCGCCGACGGCATTCGCAAGGCGCGGTCGGCGGCATGAGCATGGTGATCGACCTCCCGCCGGTTCGCGGCAGACTCGAGCCCGACGCGCCGCTCGCGCCGCTCGTCTGGTTCAAGTCGGGCGGCACGGCCCAGTGGCTGTTCGAGCCCAGGGACGTCGACGACCTGCAGGCCTTCCTTGCCGATCTCGACCCGGCCGTGCCGGTGATGGCGCTCGGCCTCGGCTCCAACATGATCGTCCGCGACGGCGGCGTGCCTGGCGTCGTCGTCCGGCTCGGCAAGGCCTTCGCGCAGGTCGATCCGGTCGATCCGGTCACCCTGCGCTGCGGCGGCGGCGCCTCGGGCATCCTGGTCTCGTCCAAGGCCAGGGATCATGGGATCAGCGGCGTCGAGTTCCTCCGCTCCATTCCCGGCACGGTCGGCGGCTTCGTGCGGATGAACGGCGGCGCCTATGGCCGCGAGGTGAAGGACATCTTGGTCGACTGCGACATCCTCCTTCGCTCGGGCGAGCGCACGACCCTGGCCGCGGCCGATCTCGGTTACAGCTACCGGCACAGCACGCTGCCCGATGGGGCGATCGTAATCAGCGCGACATTCCGCGGACATCCCGGCAAGCCCGCCGCGATCCAGGCGGAGATGGATCGGATCGCCCAGTCGCGCGAGGAATCGCAGCCGTTGCGCAGCCGCACCGGCGGCTCGACCTTCAAGAATCCGCCGGGCTCCAAGGCCTGGCAGCTGGTCGACGAGGCCGGCTGCCGCGGGCTTCGCATCGGCGACGCGCAGGTTTCGGAGAAGCATTGCAACTTCCTGCTCAACCTCGGCGCCGCCACCTCGGCCGACATCGAGGCTCTGGGCGAGGAGGTGCGGCGGCGCGTGAAGCAGCAGAGCGGCGTTGAGCTCGAATGGGAAATCCAACGCGTGGGAGTGGAAGGCTAGTGGAGCGTCTGCATATCGCCGTGCTGATGGGTGGCTGGTCGGCCGAGCGCGAGGTCTCGCTGACCAGCGGCAATGGCGTCGCCGACGCGCTCGAGAGCCGCGGCCACAAGGTGACCCGGATCGACATGGATCGCGACGTCGCCCGGCGGCTGGTCGAGGTCGCGCCCGACGTGGTCTTCAACGCGCTGCACGGCACGCCGGGCGAGGACGGCACGGTTCAGGGCATGATGGACCTGATGGGTCTCAAATATACCCATAGCGGGCTCGAGACCTCGGTGATCGCGATCGACAAGGAGCTCACCAAGATGGTGCTGGTGCCGCACGGCATCCGCATGCCCGAAGGCAGGATCGTCGAGAGCGAAAGCCTCTATGCCGGCGATCCGCTGCCCCGGCCCTATGTCCTCAAGCCGGTCAACGAAGGCTCCTCGGTCGGCGTCGCCATCATCCGCGACGGCGGCAATCATGGCGATCCGATCGCGCGCGACAGCAAGGGCCCCTGGCAGACGTTCGATCGGCTGCTCGCCGAGCCGTTCATCCGCGGCCGCGAGCTGACCACCGCGGTGCTCGACGGTGAGGCGCTGGCGGTGACCGAGCTCCGGCCCAAGTCCGGCTTCTACGATTATGACGCCAAATATACGGACGGCATGACCGAGCATGTCTGCCCGGCGCAGATCCCGGCCGAGGTCGAGGCGGCGGCGATGGCGATGGCCCTGCAGGCGCATCAGATCCTCGGCTGCCGCGGCGCCTCGCGGTCCGATTTCCGCTGGGACGACGAACAAGGCGTCGACGGGCTCTATCTGCTCGAGGTCAACACCCAGCCCGGCATGACGCCGCTGAGCCTGGTGCCGGAGCAGGCGCGGGCGCGCGGCATCGACTATGCCGAGCTGGTCGAGCGGATCGTGAGGGCGGCTTTATGACGGCGCGGGTGGCGCGAGGCCATTCGGCTCGGGGCGCGGCCAAGCCGCGCGGGCGCTCGGTCAACACGCGCCGCACCAAGCAGCCGGGCGTGCTCGAGGAGATCGGTCTGGCATCCGGGCTCGGCCGCCGGCTGGGCTTGTGGGTCTTTGCCGGGCTGATGGTCGCCGCCCTGATCGCGACCCTGCTCGTCCTCCAGGTGCCGCAGCTGATCGCGGCCACGCTCAGCCAGGGGGTCGGCTCGGCCGGCTTCACGATGAGCCGGGTCGAAATACGCGGCGCCAGCCGCGTCTCGCGCCTCGAAGTCTACAATATCGCCTTCGACCAGGCGTCGACCGCGATGCCGTCGGTCGACCTCGCCGCGACCCGGGCGCGGCTGCTCGAATTCGGCTGGGTCAAGGAAGCGCGGGTCTCGCGGCGCATGCCGGACACGCTGGTCATCGACATTGTCGAGCGCCAGCCGGTCGCGATCTGGCAGAACAACCAGCAATTGAGCCTGATCGACGCCGAGGGCGTCGTGCTGGAGCCGGTCCGGCTCGAGGCGATGCCCGATCTGATGCGGGTGATGGGGGCCGGCGCCAATCGCAATCTCGGCGCGCTCAACGCCCTACTCGAGGCCGCGCCGCACCTGCGGCCGCAGATCGACAATGCCGCCTGGGTCGGCGGCCGCCGCTGGGATCTTCGCTTCCAGACCGGCGAAACCCTGTCGCTGCCGGAAGGCGACGAGGCGGCGCGCCGCGCGATCGCCCGCTTCGCCGGCATGGACCAGCAGACCCAATTGCTCGGCCGTGGCTTCGTCCGCTTCGACATGCGGGATTCGCGGCGCATGATCGTGCGCGTCTCGCGCGAGCCGGGCAGCTCGATCCCGACCCTGTCGGCGGAGCCGCCGCGCCAGCCGGGGCAGACCGGCCAAGCCGGCCAGGGCGCGACCCCGAACCTTGCGGAGACGATCTGAGGTGGCGAATCTGAAGCGCCGCACCCCGCCGCCGCCGGTCCGCAACCTGGTGGCCGCGCTCGATGTCGGCACCTCCAAGGTCTGCGCGATGATCGCCGAGCCGGACGATGACGGCCGGCTCAAGATCCTCGGCACCGGCCAGCGCGAGAGCCGCGGCGTCAAGCGCGGCTATGTCGCCGATATGGAGAAGAGCGAGATCGCGATCCGCGAGGCGGTCGAGCAGGCCGAGCGGATCGCCGGCACCAATATCGACCAGGTCTTCGTCGGCTTCTCCGCCGGCGGCCTGGTCAGCACCGTCGCCAGCGTCGAGGTCGCGATCGGCGGCCGGCGCATCTCGGACGCCGACATCGACGCCTTGCTCGGCGCCGGCAAGGATTCGATCGATCCGGAAGGGCGGATGGTGCTCCACGCCATGCCGGCGCTCTACACGATCGATGGCATGAACGGCGTCAAGAAGCCGCGCGGACTTCACGCCGACAAGCTCGCCGTCGACATCCATGTCGTCGCCGCCGACCCGCCGCCGGTGAAGAATTTGGACCTGTGCGTCCGATCCGCGCATCTGGGCGTTGAAGCGATCGTCGCCTCGCCGGTCGCTGCCGGCAAGGCCTGTTTGAGCGACGAGGAGCGCGAGTTGGGCGTGGCGTTGGTGGAGCTCGGCGCGGGCGTGACGAACGTCTCGCTCTTCGCCGGCGGCATGCTGGTCGGGCTGAAATCGCTGGCGACCGGCGGCAGCGACATCACCGACGACATCGCCGCCGCCTTCGGCACCCGCCGGGTCGAGGCCGAGCGGATCAAATGTTTCTACGGCTCGGCGATGACGAGCCCGCGCGACAATCACGACATGATCGAGCTTGCCCCGATTGCCGGCGGCCAGGAGGGGATGGAGGCCGGCCGCATCACCCGCGCCCAGCTCGTCCACGTCATCCGCCAGCGGCTCGAGCATCTCACCGCCGCGGTCGAGGACGCGCTGAAGTCGCTCGGTTTTGCCGGTCCGTTCGGCCGCCAGGTCGTGCTGACCGGCGGCGGCGCCGAGCTGAAGGGCATCGCCGATTACATGCAGGGCGTGCTCGGCCGCGCGGTCCGGATCGGCCGGCCGACCATGCCGGGCCTGCCCGAGGCGCATAGCGGCCCCGCTTTCTCGACTTTGGCCGGCCTCGCCCAGTTCGCGGCATCCGACGAGCTCGACCTCAAGGTCGGTTTTTCGGCCCCCGGCGGCGAGGATCGTCAGGCCGGCAACATGTTGCAGCGGCTGATTGCGGCATTTCGGACTCAGTATTGAGGAAAACTGTGGATTTTACGGACTTTTCGCTCGCACCCGAGAATCGCATAGGGCACAACGCTCTAGAGGGCGCGCGCGGTGAGGCGCGAGGCTAGCGGGAGACAAGGCATGAGCATCGATTTCATCCGCCCGGAAGTGGAAGAACTACGACCGCGGATCAGTGTAATTGGCGTCGGCGGCGCCGGCGGAAATGCCATCGCCAACATGATCCAGTCGGATGTTCAGGGCGTCGATTTCATCGTCGCCAACACCGACGCGCAGGCCCTCAACCACAGCCTCGCCGATCGCAAGATCCAGCTCGGCCCGAAGATCACCCAGGGTCTCGGCGCCGGCTCGCGGCCGGAGATCGGCAAGGCGGCTGCCGAGGAAGTGATCATCGAGATCGAGCAGGCGCTCGACGGCGCCCATATGTGCTTCATCGCCGCCGGCATGGGCGGCGGCACCGGCACCGGCGCGGCGCCGGTCATCGCCAAGGCGGCGCGTGACCGCGGCATTCTCACCGTCGGCGTCGTCACCAAGCCGTTCAGCTTCGAGGGCGCCCGTCGCGGCCGCTCGGCCGAGTCCGGGATCAACGAGCTGCAGCAGCATGTCGACACGTTGATCGTCATCCCGAACCAGAATCTGTTCCGCATCGCCAATCCGAACACGACCTTCAAGGAAGCGTTCATGATGGCGGACGAAGTGCTGCAGCAGGGCGTGCGCGGCATCACCGACCTGATGGTCATGCCCGGCCTGATCAATCTCGATTTCGCCGACGTCCGCTCGGTGATGAGCGAGATGGGCAAGGCGATGATGGGCACCGGCGAGGCGATCGGCGACAATCGCGCGATCGAGGCGGCCGAGCAGGCGATCGCCAATCCGTTGCTCGACGGCGTCAGCATGCGCGGCGCCAAGGGCGTGATCATCTCGATCACCGGCGGCGAGGACATGCGCCTGATGGAGGTCGACGAGGCCGCCAATCACATCAAGGAGCTGGTCGATCCGGATGCCAACATCATCTGGGGTTCGGCCTTCAACAACGAGCTCGAGGGCAAGATCCGCGTCTCGGTCGTCGCGACCGGCATCGACGTCGAGGAAGCGACCCAGGCGACGCCGCTTCAGGCGAAGGTGTTCGCTTTCCCCAATGCCCGGTCGTCGGAGGCGAAGACCGAGCGGGCCGAGCCGCCGATGGCGATGCCCGAGCCGAGCCCGGCCCCGTTCCCCGCGCCGGCCATGCCCGACCCCACGCCGATGCCCGAGGCGGCGCGGTCCGGCCCCGAGCCGCTGACCCTGACCCCGCCCGAGACGCTCGCCGAGGATATGAGCGAGCCGGAGCGGGTCAGCTTCATCGACGAGGCGACCGAGGCTCCGTCCGAGCTGTCGCTCGGCCATCCGGATGAGGATGAAGGCGACGAGCTGCTGCTCGACAGCGCCGAGCGGATTGAGGACGAGCCGCCGGCCGCCGGCCGCCGCACCTGGCTGACCCAGGACGAGGAAGTCGAGCCCGAGCCGGCCCCGCGCGGCGCGAGCGGCGGCACCCTGTTCGAGCGGATGTCGAACATCGCCCGCGGCGCCGCCAAGGCGCAGGTCGAGGAAGAGCGCGACGAGGGCCCGCGTGTGCGCGGCGGCCGCGATCCGCTCGACATACCGCGCTTCCTGAATCGCCAGAACAACCAATAGGCCGGGCCCGTCCCGGACACCACCGCCGCGGCGCCCGCGCGCCGCGGCGGTTCGTATTTCTGCTTATCCTTCCGACATTTCGTCGACCGTCGGCACCGACTGGCCGCAAGCCGAAAGGCGAGTCATTGCCGGTACAGACGCGCCGCTGTCTACCGACCGGATGAAATCATCGAAGAGGCGGGGGGTGCGCCGCGGCCTGATGCTGCTGGCGTCCACTACCGTCATGACCCTATCTCCTGCCGCCGCCCAGCAGGACCCGAATGTGCGCAGCCAACTGCCGCCGGGTGCGGTCGTGCAGCCGCTCGACGAGGGCCCGGCGGCGGAGCTGCGCCGCAACCTGACCGCGCTCGGCGAGAATCCCCGCAGCCTGTCCGCCCTGATCAATGCCGGCCGGGCCGCGCTCGCGCTCGGCGATCCGCAGGCGGCGCTGACCTTCTTCGCGCGCGCCGAGGAAGTGGCGCCGGGCGATCCGCGCGTGAAAGCAGGGATGGGATCGGCGATGGTCCAGGTCGGCGAGCCGCGCGCTGGCCTTGCCTTGTTCACCGAGGCGGTCGCCACCGGAGCACCCGAGATCGAGATTGCCGCCGATCGTGGCCTTGCCTACGACCTGACCGGCGATCCGCGCCGCGCGCAGCAGGATTATACCATGGTGCTGCGCCGGCGTGACGACGCCGAAGTGCGACGGCGGATGGCGCTGTCGCTGGCGATCAGCGGCCAGCGCGACGCTGCTTTGCGCCTGATCGATCCGCAGCTGCGCCGCAAC
>JAYRLF010000330.1:0-4763 GCA_041905385.1 Allosphingosinicella sp. | reverse complement strand
CGGCCGTGCCCATCGCCGCGAAGGCGACGCCGCGCAGCGCCAGATCGAGGTCGGCGGACGGGCAGACGATCGCGCCATTATTGCCGCCGAGCTCGAGCAGAATTCGGCCGAAGCGCTGGGCGACGCGCGGGCCGACGGCGCGGCCCATCGCCACCGATCCGGTCGCCGAGACGAGGCCGACCAGCGGATGCTCGACGATCGCCTCGCCGGCCTTCCGGGCGCCGAGCACCAGCTGCGACAGGCCCTCGGGCACGGCGATGCCGGCGGCGCGGGCGCGCGCGGCGGCGGTGTCGAACAAGGCCTGGACGGCGAGCGCGGTGAGCGGCGTCTTCTCGGACGGCTTCCAGACCAGGGAATCGCCGCAGACCAGAGCGAGCGCCGCATTCCAGCTCCACACTGCGACCGGGAAGTTGAAGGCCGAGATGATGCCGACCACGCCGAGCGGGTGCCAGGTCTCCATCATCCGGTGATCGGGCCGCTCGGTCGCGATGGTGAGGCCGTAGAGCTGGCGCGACAGGCCGACCGCGAAGTCGCAAATGTCGATCATCTCCTGGACCTCGCCCAGACCCTCGCTGGCGACCTTGCCGACCTCGATCGAGACGAGCCGGCCGAGACGGTCCTTGTGCTCGCGCAGCACCTCGCCGAGCAGCCGGACCAGCTCGCCACGGTGCGGCGCCGGGACGGTGCGCCAGGCGAGCCAGGCATGATGGGCGGCTTCGATCGCGGCATTGGCCTGGGCGGCATCCTGGTCGGCAACCGCGCCGATCGTCTCGCCGGTGATCGGGCTGCGGACGATGCGGCGGCCGCTGGCATAAGCGGAAGCCGGCACGCCCATGGCTTCGAGCGAGCGGGCGACCTCGTCGCGGTAGGAGAGTGTCGCTTCGAGCAAAGCGTGGTCCTTTCGTGCTTCAAATCCTCCCTGTCGCGAAGCGATGGGGAGGGGGACCAGCCGAAGGCTGGTGGAGGGGCTTTGGCGCGGGCCTCTGAAAGCCCCTCCACCACCGACTTCGTCGGCGGTCCCCCTCCCCATGAGCCTTCGGCTCACAGGGAGGATAATAGTTACCCCGTCACCGCCTCGCGCTGGTCAGGTCTTCCCATCGACAGCAGCAGCGGATCGCGCTGCTGGCGTTCCTGGAAATCGCCCTTGCTCTCCAGCCCCTGCCAGCCGATCGCGATCAGCGACTGCGCGATCGCGCCGCCGAGCGTGTCGCCGGGGCCGAGCAGGATGATCCGGTCGGGCGCGAACTCGCGGACCGCGACCTGGATCGCGCGGGTGAAATCATAGGTCTCGAGGATCTGGGTGGTGAAGGTGTAGCGCCACAGCGCCTCGCGCGCGCTCGCATGCGGCCGCCAGATATGGCCGCGGCCGTCGACCATCGGCACCGCCGGCGAACCGAACAGTTCGGCCGGCAGCGACGCGAGAGCCCGGTCCGAGCTTTCCTGCATCAAAGGCGTGTGGAACGGGCCGTGATTGGCGAGTCGCATCGGCTCGCGGCCCGGGATCGGCGGCGCTTCGGCGAGCAGGGCGGCGAGGCCCTGCTCATTGCCGGCGAGCACCACCATACCGCCCAGCTCGATCGAGACGAACAGGGCGCAGCCCGGCCGGCGGCCGATCGTCTCGACCAGCTCGAGCACCTGCTCGCGCAGGCCCGGCACCGGTCGCCAGTCGTCGTCGACCAGCTGCAGCAGGATCTGGCCGCCGGCTTCCCCACGCTGCGAATGCTCGCCCATCGCGTCTATGATCCGGAAGCCGCCCTCGGCGTCGACCGCGCCGGCGCAGGCGACGCTCGTATACCAACCCATCGAATTGCCGGTGACGGCGGCGATCCGGTAGCGGTCGGCATCGATGTCGAGATAATCGGCGTAAGAGCTGGTGAAGATCAGCGGCGAGGCGATGTCGCCGCGCGAATAAGTGGCGACGCTGAACCGCTCGGCGCCGTCGAGGGCGCTGACCGTCTCCTCGCCGCGGGCGCTGCGCAACCGGTCGATGCCGGCGACGAGCGCGACCTTGTCCGGATGATGGCGGCGGAGATAGCCGAGCTCGGCCTTGTTGTAGGTGCCGCGGCCGGGGCAGACGACCAGAGCGGCGAGCTTGTCCTGCGCCGCCATCTCAGCGCTCCACCGTCAAGGTCTCGCGCGCGGCGGCGAGAATCGAATCACGGCTCGGCATGGTGATGGTCGCGCAGCGGCCGAGCGGGATGAAGCTGTCCTCGGCGGCGATGCGGCGGACGATCTTGTCGGGCGCGCGCTCGGCGAACAAAGCCATCAGCGCCTCGCTCTGCGAGCCGGTGATGCGGCATTCGTCGACGATCAGGACCCGCCGGCACGGCGCGACCGCCTCGAGCAGCGACTCCTCGCTGAGCGGGGCGAGCCAGCGCAGGTCGATCACCCGTGCGTCGACCTTGTCCTGGTCGGCGAGCAGCTTCTGCGCCTGGCGCGACAGATAATAGCCGTTTGCGTAGCTGACGATGGCGAGGTCGGTGCCCTCGCCGGCCACGCCGACCTCGCCGAGCCGGATCGGGGCGGCCTCGCCGGGCGCCTCGTAGGTCGAGGTCCAGAGCGCGTCGCCCTCGGCGTGGAGATCGCGGGTCATGTAGAGCGCGATCGGCTCGACGAACACGATCACGCGCTGCTCCTCGCGCGCCAGCCGGACGCATTCGCGCAGCATCGCGACCGCGTCGCGGCCGTTGCTTGGGCAGGCGAGGATCAGGCTCGGAATGTCGCGGAAGATGGCGAGGCTGTTGTCGTTGTGGAAATGGCCTCCGAAGCCGCGCTGGTAGCCGAGCCCCGGGATCCGGACGATCATCGGGTTGGTGTACTGGCCGTTCGAGAAGAAGCTCAAGGTCGCGGCCTCGCCGCGCAGCTGGTCCTCGGCATTGTGGACGTAGGCGAGGAACTGGATCTCCGGGATCGGCAGGATGTCGTTATGCGCCGCGCCGATGGCGAGGCCGAGGATGGTCTGCTCGTCGAGCAGGGTGTTGACGACGCGCGCCGCGCCGAACCGTTCGTGCAGCTTGGCGGTGACGTTGTAGACGCCGCCCTTGGGCCCGACATCCTCGCCGGCGACGATGATCTCGGGGTAGGCCAGCATCAGGTCCGCCAGCGCCCAGCTCAGCAGCCGCGCCATATGCTGCGGCTTGTCGATCAAGGTGCGGTCGCGCTCGAACAAGGCGGCGCGCTGCTCGGGCGCGGGCGTGTTGGCGGCCGGACGGCTCCGCTTCGGCGGCACCAGGCTCGCCATCACCGCCGTGCTGGTGACGTGCTTGGGACGGGCAATCGCCTGCTCGGCCTGGCGGGTCAGCGTCTCCTCGGTCTCCTGATAGATGTCGAGCAGCTGCTGCTGGCTGAGGATGTTCTCGCCGACCAGCAAGGACGCGCTGAACAGCAAAGGATCGCGATCCTCCTCGCGCTCGATCTCGGCCTTGGTCAGATAGGCGGCCTGCATGTCGGAGCCGGCATGGCCGTAGAGCCGGACGCAGTCGAAATGGAGGAAGACCGGGCGCCGCTCACGGCGGGCGAAGGCGGCCGCCTCGGCGGCGCCGCGATAGGCGTCGACCATGTCGAGGCCGCTGCAGCGCATATATTCGAGGCCGGCGCGGCCGCGGAACGACGCCTCGATCCAGCCGCGCGGCGTCTTGGTCGAGATGCCGATGCCATTGTCCTCGCACAGGAAGACGAGCGGCATCGGCGTGCCCTGGTGGGCGGCCCAGCCGGCGCTGTTGAAGGCGCCCTGCGCGGTCGAATGATTGGCCGAGGCGTCGCCGAAGCTGCACAGGATCACCGAATCGGCCGGCAGCGGCGTCTCGGCGAGCTTGAGCTTCTTGGCGATGCCGATGCTGAAGGCCGCGCCGACCGCCTTGGGCAGGTGCGAGGCGATGGTGCTGGTCTGCGGCGGGATGAAGAGCGGCTTCGAGCCGATCACCTTGTGCCGGCCGCCCGAGATCGGGTCCTCCGAGGAGGCGGAGAAGCTCAGCAGCAGGTCCCAGTTCGGCGTCTGGCCGGGCAATTTCTTGGCGCGCTGGATCTGAAAGGCGTTCGACCGGTAGTGGAGGAAGGCCATGTCATCGAGCCGCAAGGCCTCGGCGACCGCGGCATTGTTCTCATGGCCCGAGCTGCCGATCGTGTAGAAGCCCTCGCCGCGCGCCTGCAGCCGCCGCGAGATCCGGTCGAGCTGGCGGGTCGCGCACTGGGTGTAGAAGAGCTCGACCAGGGTCTCGGGGGCGAGCCCGACCTCCGCCGGCGAGACGGCGGCGGTGCGCGCCGGCAGATCGCCTTCGGCGATCCGTCGCATCAATTTGGAATGTACCGCCTCGGCCGCGTCCATGACGTTCCCAGTAGAAGGCCCGCGGGCCGATGGCGACAGTAAGGATCCCGTCCGGGGAATTTCAGCTTTGAACAGGCGCCGCGCGCCTTTTCAAAGCTGAAATGGTCGGGGAGAGAGGATTCGAACCTCCGGCCCCTGCCTCCCGAAGACAGTGCTCTACCAGGCTGAGCTACTCCCCGACCGATCGCGCGGCCCTGGAAGGGGCCGGCGGGGCTGGGGGTCTATAGGGACCGGTTTTCGGGAGTTCAAGCCGAAGCGGCGGGGTTTGCGGGGAAATTGTCGTGATGTGGCGACTGGGTGCAACTGAGATGATCCGGCCGCGGCGTCGGAGTCTCCTCCTAATTCCGCTTTCCAGCTGTCGCCCCCACGAACGCTGGGACCCCGCAGAGCCTGGATCGCAGCGCGCTCAGGCCGACGGGGTCCGGCCTTCGCCGGGAAG
>JAYRLF010000329.1:0-4782 GCA_041905385.1 Allosphingosinicella sp. | reverse complement strand
GCCCTCCTGGGTGTTGAGCCGATATTCCTGAAGGAACTGATTGACCCAGCCGCGCGACTGGGCGGCGCGCAGCTCGCCGAGCATCTTGCGCGCGCGCGCCTCGACGCGCGCGTGCTCCGCCGCATCGAGGGTAGCGTCGCGCAGCAGGGGGCTCAGAACTTCAGGCTCGGGGGCGCGAAGGAGGCTGCGGATCGCGGCGCGCGCGCTGGTGAGGTCAGCTTGGCTCATGGGCGCGCATTTAGCATGGCCGGCGCCGAATTGCTGCCGTAAGATACGGAGAATTCCGCCGAGATGCCGCACTTCCTGCGGTGAATGGCGTCTTCCGGAGAATATTCTCTTGATCGACGAGATGGACCGCAAGTTGCTCCGGCTTCTCCAGGCGGACGGCCGGATCACCAATCAGGAGCTGGCGTCGCGCTGCGCGATCTCGCCTTCGGCCTGCCTCGACCGGATGCGCCGGCTGCGCGAGCGCGGCTATATTCGCGGCTATGCGGCCTTGCTCGATCCCGAGCTGCTCGACCAGAGCTTCCTGGTCTTCGTCGAAGTCGTGCTCGACCGCACGACCGGCGACGTCTTCCGGCGGTTCAGCGACGCCGTCGCGGAACGACCGGAGATCCTCGAATGCCACATGGTCGCCGGCGGCTTCGACTATCTGCTGAAGCTGCGGCTGCGCGACATGTCCGCCTATCGCAGGTTCCTGGTCGACGTGCTCGCCGAGATACCGGGCGTGCGCGAGACCCGCACCTATGCGGTCATGGACGAGGTCAAGAACACGACCGCCTTGCCGATCTAGGAGCGATTCGCGCGCGGGAGCCCCTCGATCGAGACTGGGTCGGGCACGCTTGTTCCGGGCAAGTACCGCCATGCCGTAGCGTCGCCGAACCGTCTCAGCGGCGGGCTTGAGTCTCGGGGTTCCCGCGCTCTATGGCGGGCGCAGTCGCGGAGCGGAGGGGTCCATGCCGATCGCCAGCATCGAGGAGATCCAGGCCAGGGTCGGCGAGGAGGTCGGCGTGTCGGACTGGATCCTGGTCGACCAGGCGCGGATCGACGTCTTTGCCGACGTCACCGAGGATCCCCAGTTCATCCATATCGATCCGGAAGCGGCGGCGAAGACGCCGTTCGGCGGCACGATCGCGCACGGCTTCCTGTCGCTGTCGCTGCTCAGCCGGATGGCGGCCGATGCGATGCTGCGGCCCGAGAGGGTCAAGATGGGCGTCAATTACGGCTTCGAGAAGGTTCGCTTCCTGGCGCCGGTCCGTTCCGGCAAGCGGGTGCGCGGCCATTTCAAGCTGCTGCGCTTCGACGAGAAACGGCCGGGCCAATATCAATTCGTCCACGAGGTCACGGTCGAGATCGAGGGCGAGGACAAGCCCGCCTTGATCGCCGAGTGGATCGGCATGCTGTTCGTGTGAGCCGGATCGCGCCCCTCTCCGAGCCCTGGCCGGATTGGTTCGGCGCCGCGATGGCCCGCACCATGCCGCCCGGAATGGTGCCCCTGGCCCTGTTCCGGACGATCGCAACCTCGCAGCGGGCGTGGGAGAAATTCTCGTCCGGCTCCCTGCTCGACAAGGGACCCCTGAGCCTTCGGGACCGGGAGATCGTGATCGACCGCACCACCGCCATGTGCGGCTGCGGCTACGAATGGGGCGTTCATGCCGCCTTGTTCGCCGGCCGAGCCGGGCTGACGCCGCAGCAGATCGAGGACACCGCCGGCGAGGCGATCGATCCGGCGCTGTGGAGCGAGCCGGAACGCGTGCTGATCGAGACGGTCGACGCGCTGATCGCGCGAAAGCGGCTCGACGATGCCGAGTTCGCAGCGCTGCGCAGCCACTATCGGGACGACCAGATTCTCGAGATCGTCCAGCTCGTCGCTTTCTATCATGGCGTGGCGCTGATCTGCGGCACGCTTGCACTTTCCGCGGAACCCGGCATGCCGGATCTGCCTTCGAAGGGAGTTTGAACATGGCCAATCGCGAAGCCGTCATCGTCGCCACCGCCCGCACGCCGATCGGCAAGGCCTATCGCGGCGCATTCAATGCGACGCCCTCGCCGACCCTGGCCGCCCATGCGATCCGGGCCGCGGTCGAGCGGGCCAGGCTCGATCCGGCCGAGGTGGACGACGTGATCATGGGCGCGGCGCTGCAGCAGGGCGTGCAGGCGACGATCGGCCGCACCGCGGCGCTGCGCGCCGGCCTGCCCGTGACCGTGGCCGGCATGTCGATCGACCGCCAGTGCGCGTCCGGCCTGATGGCGATCGCGACGGCGGCGAAGCAGGTGATCGTCGACCGGATGGACGTGGTCGTCGCCGGCGGCGTCGAATCGATCAGCATGGTGCAGACGCCGGAAATGCGGCTCGGGCCCGATCCCGAGCTGCTGGCGATGCACAAGGACGTCTACATGCCGATGATCGGCACCGCCGAGGTGGTCTCGCGGCGCTACAACATCTCGCGTGCAGCGCAGGACGAATATGCGCTGCAGTCGCAGCAGCGCACCGCCGCTGCCCAGGCGGCCGGCAAGTTCGACGACGAGATCATCAGCGTCGACGCGACCATGATCGTCAAGGACAAGGCGACCGGCGAGACCTCCAAGCAGGCGGTGACGATCGCCAAAGACGAGGGCAACCGCGCCGACACGACATTGGAAGGCCTCGCCTCGCTGCAGCCGGTGATGGGCCCCGACGCCTTCATCACCGCCGGCAACGCCTCGCAGCTCTCCGACGGCGCTTCTGCCTCGGTGGTGATGGAGGCCAGCCTCGCCGCCGAGCGCGGCCTCACCCCGCTCGGCCGCTATGTCGGCATGGCGGTCGCCGGCACCGAGCCCGACGAGATGGGGATCGGTCCGGTCTTCGCGGTGCCGAAGCTGCTCGACCGGTTCGGCCTTTCGGTCGACGATATCGGCCTGTGGGAATTGAACGAGGCGTTCGCGGTCCAGGTCATCTATTGCCGCGACACGCTCGGCATCCCGAACGACAAGCTCAACGTCAATGGCGGCGCGATCTCGGTCGGCCACCCCTATGGCATGTCGGGCGCGCGGCTGACCGGCCATGCGCTGATCGAAGGCAAGCGCCGCGGCGCCAAATATGTCGTCGTGACGATGTGCGTCGGCGGCGGCATGGGCGCGGCCGGCCTGTTCGAGGTGCTGTAGGCTGGGTGTTTTATCCTCCCTGTCCGCGAAGCGCATGGGGAGGGATGGACAGGTCGTCATGTCCCCCGGACATGACTTCGGCTTGCGGGGCGAGCCGAACCTGTCCATCACGCGAAGCGTGGTGGAGGGGCTGGTCTCGGTGCAATTGCCCCTCCACCGTCCTTCGGACGGTCCCCCTCCCCATCGCCTTCGGCGACAGGGAGGATATGCGATACTTTCGCTGTTGCTCCTCGCGGCGCTTCTCTTCGCGGCACCAGCCCATGCCCAGCGTCGTTCCGAGGCGCTGACACTCGTCGACCTGACCCACGAATTCGACTCCTTCTGGGAGTCGAGCCGCTCGCTCGGCGCGGCTGAGCGCGTCGCCGCGTTCCGGACTCGGATGGATCCGCTGCTGCCGGGCTTCTACGCGCCCCGCGGCGGCGTGGACGCGGCGCGCTACGACACGCACCTGGCCCAGGCTCTCGCCGGCTATCCGCAGCAGCGCGACGGCGTGCGCGAGGTCAGCCGCCGCTTCTCCGCCCTGTTCGCCCCGGCATTGACCAGCTTCGAACGGACGTTCGGCCGATTTCGGGAACCGCAGCCGATCTACCTCGTCCATAGCCTTGGAGAGATGGATGGCGGCACGCGGTCGCTGCCGCGCGGCGTCACCCTGATCTTCGGCGCCGACATGATCGCGCGCTATCATCTCGCCCACGACATCAGGCCGTTCTTCCACCATGAACTGTTCCACCTCAGGCATTTCACGACCTTCCGCGAATGCGAGGCCGTGTGGTGCAGCCTGTGGAGCGAAGGCCTCGCCACTTATGTCGCCAAGCGGCTCAACCCCGGTGCGAGCGAGGCGGAATTGCTGCTGACCGTCCCCGAGCCGATCCGGGCGCGGGTCGACGCCAACCGGGCCGAAGCGGTCTGCGCGGTCGTGGCGCGGTTCGATTCGACCCGCCCGGACGATCTGAGGGCGCTGTTCAGCTTCCGCCGGCTGAACGAGCGTCTGCCGCCGCGGTTCGGTTATTATGTAGGCTATCTCGCGGCAGCGGAGCTGGGCCGGACGCATGGGCTGCGCGAGCTTGCGGCGATGACCAATGCCGAGGTCCGGCCCGAGCTCGAGCGCGTGCTGCGACGAATGGCCCCCTGCCCGCCACGCGCGGCCGGAGCTGTCAGCTGAGCACCGGATTCGCAGCGCCCTGCGAACGGGCGGCGGCGTCCGGACCGGGCGGGCGGGCGGAGCATCCGAGGCTCGTCCTCGCCACCTGCATCCTCGCCTCGAGCCTCGCCTTCGTCGACGGCTCGGTGCTCAACGTCGCGCTCCCGGCGATCGGGCGCGCCTTCAACGCCGGCACCGCCGAGGTGCAGTGGGTGATCAACGCCTTCATGCTGCCGGTCTCGGCGCTGCTGCTGCTCGGCGGCGCGGCCGGCGACCTTTACGGCCGGCGACGGGTGATGCTGTGGGGGATCGCCCTGTTCACCGCGGCCTCCTTGCTCTGCGCCGCCGCGCCGAATCTCGAAATCTTCCTCGGCGGCCGGGTGCTGCAGGGGATCGGCGCGGCGATGCTGATGCCGAACAGCCTTGCGACGCTGAGCGCGACTTTCGAAGGCGAGGCGCGCGGCCGCGCGGTCGGCATCTGGGCCGCGGCCGGCGCG
>JAYRLF010000004.1:0-36305 GCA_041905385.1 Allosphingosinicella sp. | reverse complement strand
ATATCCGGCAGACCGAACAGGCGCCGTCGCCCTCCTTCGCCTGCGCCGCCGCCTCGACCCGGGTCGAGCGGCAGATCTGCGGCGAGGATGGCGGGCTCCTGCGCCGGCTCGATCGCGACGTCGATGCGCTCTACCGGCGCGTCTTGGCCCGCAATCCTGGCGAAGCGCGGGCGCAGGCCGCCTGGCTGCGGACCCGCGACGCCTGCCATCGCGGCGACGATGCGCGCGCCGCGGGCTGTCTCATCGATCGCTATCAGGAGCGCAAGCAGGCGCTGGTGGCGCGGCTCGAGCCCGCCGCGCCGCGGCCGGGCGAGATCCAGCTCTATGTCGCGGCGCCGGTCGACTTCGACGAGGGCTTTCGCGACGACCCGCTCTATCGTCGGCTGGTGCCGGCTCTGATCCATGCCGGCTGGTCGCGGGCCTTGGTCCGCGCCAATCCGGACGGCACGATCGACGTCCGCGGCGACGCGGTCGGCGGCAACGCCCACAGCTGCTCGCTGGGCGGCGACCGGCTGCGATTCGATCCCGCGACCGGCTATTATTCCGGCCCCTATCAGGCGACCGGCGATGAGCCGGCGATCTGGCGCGATCGGCCGATGCCGGTGCTCCTGCTCTGGGGCGATCAGGCCGAAGTCTATCTCAACGGCCGCGGCACGTTCGGCGCGACCGAAGGCGATCCGCGCGGCAGCGATTATGCGTCCTGCGGCGCCCGCGCCGGCTTCGGCACGATGACCCGGATGCCGGTCGCCGCAGCAGAAGCGCGGCGCCTGTTCGAGGCTGCTGAGGACCCCGAGCAGCCCGACTGAGGGCAACCTCGGCTCTTCTCGCTGGTTCTTGCCGGTGAAGGAGAGCGCGATGACCGGCATCACCGAGAAGAAGAAAGGCGACTTCGACCAGTGGCAGCGCGAGGACAAGGGCGGCCACAGGAAGGCGCAGGAGAAGGGCGAGACCGACAGCCGCACCGCCGAGAAGGAACCGATGGGCCACGGCGGCCGCGACTAGAGTCCGTATCGTCGTTTCAGCGGGGCGGTGCGATCCGGCGTCAGCGGGACAGACTCCAGCCGACCGCACCGCTTCCCATGGCCGCGACTCTATGCTTTAGGCCGCGGCCATGAACATTCACGAATATCAGGCCAAGGAATTGCTGGCCAAGTTCGGAGTGCCGGTTCCGGCCGGCCATGCGGCGATGAGCGTGGACGAGGCGGTCGCCGCCGCGGCGCAGCTTCCCGGGCCGCTCTACGTGGTCAAGGCGCAGATCCATGCCGGCGGCCGCGGCAAAGGCAAGTTCAAGGAGCTCGGCCCGGACGCCAAGGGCGGCGTGCGGCTGGCGCGGACCGCCGACGAGGTGCGCGACGCCGCCGGCGAGATGCTCGGCAACACCTTGGTCACCGTCCAGACCGGCCCGCAGGGCAAGCAGGTCAACCGGCTCTACGTCACCGACGGCGTCGATATCGCCAGGGAATTCTATCTGGCGCTGCTGGTCGACCGGAAGACCAGCCGGATCGCCTTCGTCGCTTCGACCGAGGGCGGCATGAACATCGAAGACGTCGCCCACGACACGCCCGAGAAGATCCACACCTTCACGATCGATCCGGCGACCGGCTTCATGCCGCATCACGGCCGCGCCGTCGCCGCCGCGCTCGGCCTGACCGGCGATCTCGCCAAGCAGGCGCAGAAGGTCGCGAAATTGCTCTACGACGCCTTTCTCGGCACCGACGCCTCGCAGATCGAGATCAATCCGCTCGCCGTCACCGACGAGGCCGAAGGCAAGCCCCCGCGGCTGCTCGTGCTCGACGCCAAGGTCGGCTTCGATTCCAACGCCGAGTTCCGCCATCCCGATCTCGAGGCGCTGCGTGACCCGACCGAAGAGGACCCGATGGAGCTCGAGGCGTCGAAGTACGACCTCGCCTACATCAAGCTCGACGGCAATATCGGCTGCATGGTCAACGGCGCCGGCCTCGCCATGGCGACGATGGACATCATCAAGCTCAATGGCGCCTTCCCGGCCAATTTCTGCGACGTCGGCGGCGGCGCCTCCAAGGAGAAGGTCACCGCGGCGTTCAAGATCATCCTGTCCGATCCGGCGGTCGAAGGAATCCTCGTCAACATCTTCGGCGGGATCATGCGCTGCGACATCATCGCCGACGGCATCGTCGCCGCCGCGCGCGAGGTCGATCTCAAGGTGCCGCTGGTGGTCCGGCTCGAGGGCACCAATGTCGAGGAGGGCAAGCGCATCCTCGCCGATTCCGGTCTGGCGATCGTGCCGGCCGACGATCTCGGCGACGCCGCGCAGAAGATCGTCGCCGAGGTGAAGCAGGCGGCATGAATCTCGGGACCAATTCGTCCCGGCACAGAGGGGAATGAGCAGATGAAGCTGTTGGTCGCGGTCAAGCGCGTGATCGACTATAACGTCAAGCCGCGGGTCAAGTCCGACGGCACCGGCGTCGATCTCGCCAACGTGAAGATGAGCATGAACCCGTTCGACGAGATCGCGGTCGAGGAAGCGATCCGCCTCAAGGAGAAGGGCGTCGCGTCCGAGATCGTCGCCGTCTCGATCGGCCCGGCCAAGGCGCAGGAGACGCTGCGCACGTCGCTCGCCATGGGCGCCGACCGCGCGATCCTGATCCAGACCGACGACGAGGTCGAGCCGCTGGCGGTCGCCAAATTGCTCGCCAAGGTCGCCGAGGAGGAGCAGCCCGGCCTGTTCATCCTCGGCAAGCAGGCGATCGACGACGACAGCAACCAGACCGGCCAGATGCTCGCCGCCTTGCTCGGCTGGGGCCAGGGCACGTTCGCGTCGAAGGTCGAGCTGGCCGGCGACGCCGCCACCGTCACCCGGGAGGTCGACGGCGGCCTCGAGACGGTCAAGCTGAAGCTGCCGGCGGTGGTGACCACCGACCTCCGGCTCAACGAGCCGCGCTACGCCTCGCTGCCCAACATCATGAAGGCCAAGTCGAAGCCGCTTAGCGTCAAGAGCCCGGCCGATTACGGCGTCGACACCGCGCCGCGGCTGTCCGTGCTCAAGGTCGAGGAACCCGCCAAGCGCCAGGCCGGCGTCAAGGTCGCGGACGTGGACGAACTGATCGGCAAGCTGAAGACTTTGGGAGTGGTGGCATGAGCGTCGCTTTGGTTCTCGTCGAGCATGAAGGCGGCCAGGTGAAGGACGCCACGCTCGCCACCGTCACCGCGGCCGCCAAGCTGGGCGACGTGCACGCGCTCGTCGCCGGCGACGGCGTCGGCGCGGTCGCCGAGGCCGCCGCCAAGATCGCCGGCGTCGCCAAGGTCCATGTCGCCGACGGCGCCGCCTTCGGCCACAATCTGGCAGAGAATGTCGCGCCGGTCGCCGCCGACCTGGTCCGCGACCATTGCGACTATTTCGTCGCGCCGGCGACCACCACCGGCAAGAATATCGCGCCGCGCGTCGCCGCTCTGCTCGACGTCATGCAGATCAGCGACATCCTGTCGGTCGAGGGGCCGGACACCTTCACCCGGCCGATCTACGCCGGCAATGCGATCGCGACGGTGAAGTCGTCCGACGCCAAGAAGGTGCTGACCGTCCGCGGCACCGCCTTCGAGAAAGCGTCCTCCGAGGGCGGCTCGGGCGCGATCGAACCGGTGTCCGGCAGCGATGCCGGCCTCTCCTCTTATGTCGGCTCCGAGCTCAGCAAGTCGGAGCGGCCGGAGCTGACCAGCGCCAAGGTGATCGTCTCGGGCGGCCGCGCCTTCGGTTCGTCGGAGCAGTTCCACGCCTTGCTCGATCCGCTCGCGGACAAATTGAAGGCCGGCGTCGGCGCCAGTCGCGCCGCGGTCGATGCCGGCTATGCGCCGAACGATTATCAGGTCGGCCAGACCGGCAAGATCGTGGCTCCCGAAGTCTATATCGCGATCGGCATTTCGGGCGCGATCCAGCACCTCGCAGGCATGAAGGATTCCAAGGTGATCGTCGCGATCAACAAGGACGAAGACGCGCCGATCTTCCAGGTCGCCGACGTCGGCCTGGTCGGCGATCTGTTCAAGATCGTCCCGGAGCTGACCGGGAAGCTCTGAGGTCTCGTGCCGCAGATCCTGGCTCTTCTGACTGCGCTGCTGCTCGGCGCAGGTGCGGCACAGGCCGCGCCGGCCGACAGCCTCGACGCGATCGGGCGCGACTATCTCCGGATGCAACTCGAGATCGGCGCGCGCGACGAAGGCTATGTCGACGCTTATTACGGCCCGGCCGCCCTGCGCGAGGCGGCGCAGGCCAATCCGCGCACGGTCGCCGAGCTGGCGAGCGTCGCCGCGGCGCTTCAGGCGCGGGCGCAGGCGATCGATCCGGCGGGCCTCGAGCCAATCGTCCAGCGCCGTCGCACCTATCTGATCGCACAGATCAACGCGGCGCGGACCCGGCTGCGGATGCTCCAGGGCGAGCGGCTCAGCTTCGCCGACGAGGCGCGCGGCCTCTACGGGATCACGCCGCAAATCCGACCGCTCCCCGATTATGATCCGATCCTCGCGCGGATCGAGCAGCTGGTGCCCGGGACCGGTCCGCTCGCCGACCGGGTCGAGGCCTTCCAGCAGCGTTTCACGATTCCGGCCGACCGGCTCGACTCGGTGATGCGCGCGGCGATCGCCGAATGCCGCCGCCGCACTCTGGCCCATGTCGCGCTGCCGGAGGACGAGCGCTTCGCGCTCGAATTCGTCACCAATCGCAGCTGGTCGGGCTATAATTGGTACCAGGGCAATTATCGCAGCGTCATCCAGATCAACACCGACCAACCGGTCCGGCTCGCCCGCGCCGTCGATCTCGGCTGCCACGAAGGCTATCCTGGCCACCACGCCTACAATCTGCTGCTCGAGCGGCAACTGGCGCGCGGCCGGGGCTGGCCGGAATTCCAGGTCTATCCGCTGTATTCGCCGCAGAGCTTCATCGCCGAAGGCTCGGCCAATTACGGCATCGAGCTCGCATTCCCGGGCGACGAGCAGCTCGCCTTCGAGACGCGCGTGCTCTACCCGCTGGCCGGCCTGCCGACCGAAGGCGCCGCCGCCTATCGCGCGCTGCAGGACGCGACCCGCGACCTGTCGGGCGCGCGCTTCACCATCGCCCGCGATTATCTGGAAGGCCGGCTGACCCGGGAGCAGGCGATCGCGATGGCGCAGCGCTACCAATTGATGTCGGCGCCGCGGGCGACCCAGTCGGTCGCCTTCATCGACCAGTATCGCGCCTATGTGATCAATTATGGTCTCGGCCGCGACATGGTCGCCGCTTATGTCGAAGGCGCAGGTCCCGATCCCGCGGCCCGCTGGGCGCGGATGACGCGGCTGCTCAGCGAGCCGATCCTGTGCTGCGACTGGCCGAATTGAGAGAGCGAGAGACGATGACCCAGCCTGAGGACATGACCTATGGCGCCTACCTCACGCTCGACCGGCTGTTGACCGCCCAGCATCCGATCTCCGATCACCATGACGAGCTTTTGTTCATCATCATCCACCAGACCAAGGAGCTCTGGCTCAAGCAGATCATCCACGAGGTCGACCTCGCGCTCGATCTGGTCCGCGCCGACAAATTGATCGAGGTCCACAAGAATCTCTCGCGCGTGTCGCGCATCCAGTCGGTGATGACCCTGAGCTGGGATGTGCTGGCGACCCTGACGCCGACCGACTATCTCACCTTCCGCGGCGTGCTCGGCGGCTCGAGCGGCTTCCAGTCGGCCCAGTTCCGCCAGTTCGAGTTCCTGCTCGGTCTCAAGGAGGGCGGCCATCTCCGCTTCCAGGAGGAAGGCTCGCTCGGCCACCAGGCGCTGGCCGCGGCGCTCGCCGCGCCCGGCCTGTGGGACGAGGCCAATCGGGCGCTCGCCCGCGGCGGCTTCGCCTTGCCCGACGAAGTGCTCGAGCGCGACTGGACCCAGCCCTACCGCCCGCACGAAGCGGTCGAGGCGGCCTGGGCCGAGGTCTATCGCGACACCGAGCGCCACTGGCGCTTCTACCAGCTCGCCGAGAAGCTGGTCGACGTCGACGATTCGATGGCGACCTGGCGCCACAAGCATGTGATCACGGTCGAGCGGGTGATCGGCTTCAAGCGCGGCACCGGCGGCACGCCGGGCGTGCCCTATCTCCAGTCGACCCTGTCGAAGCGCGCCTTCCCCGAGCTCTGGTCGCTCCGCACCCGGCTCTGATTCAGCCCTGCCGCAACCCGTGCCGGACATCCGCGCCGGCATAAGCGACCAGCACGTCGTCGATTTGCAGCCGCGACAGGCCGCGCGCGGACCAGACCGAGCCGGCCATCGCCCGGTCCTCGTGCAGCAGTCCGTCGCGCAGCGGCATCAGCACGATCTCGTCCTCGCCCGCGTCGAAGACCACGGGATTGCCGGCGTGCCAGCGCTCGACCACGAACTTCCCGCCCGAGGCGAGCACGAGCCGGCCATTGCCGAGGTCGGCCGGCTCCCGGCCGCCGGCGAACGGCTTCGGATCGGCGACCTTCATCCCCTGGTCCAGGTGCAGCTCGCGCGGCCGGCCGTAATCGTAGAGCCGGTAGGTGACGTCGGCATTTTGCTGGATCTCGACCAGGCTGACGCCGGCGCCGATCGCGTGAATCGTCCCCGCCGGCGAATAGATGAAGTCGTCGGCCGCGACCGGTCGCCAGTCGACCAATTGCTCGATGCTGCCGTCGAGCGCGGCACCGCGCAGCGCCTCGGGCGTGACGCTCCGTTTGAGGCCCAGGCCGATCGTCGCACCGGGATCGGCGGCGAAGACCAGCCAGGCCTCGTCCTTGCCCGAGGCCAGGCCGGCCGCCTGCGCCGCCGCGTCGTCGGGATGGACCTGGATCGACAGCCGCTCCGAGGTGAACAGATATTTGATCAGCAGAGGGTGCGGCGATCCTTCGCCGTCCTCGAACCAGATCTCGCCGATCCTCGCACCGCCCTGCGCCAGCGCCGTAAAAGGCGGCGGCAGCTCGGTGCGCCCCCAGGGACGCTCGACCGGCCGTGCCTGCAACTGCCTGACTTCAGTGGGAATCGAAACTCTCCCTGGCTCGCTTCATCCACATTATGGCTTGGCGGCCCGCTTTCAATCCCGCTAGGGCTGGCGCGACTTAACTCTCTCCCGCGGGGCATGAATGGAAGTGCGCAGGGACGACCGCATCGTGGTCGTCGGTCTTGGCTATGTCGGATTGCCGCTGGCGATCGCGCTGGCCCGCCATTTCGACGTGGTCGGTCTCGACATCGACACCGGCCGGGTCGAGGAGCTCAGGAACGGCCACGATCGGACCAACGAGGTCGAGGCGGGCGACCTTCAGGCGACGCGGATGACGCTGACCGCCGATCCGGAGGATTGCCGCGAGTCCGACGTCTATATCGTTACCGTCCCGACCCCGGTCGACGCCGACAACCGGCCCGATCTGCGCGCAGTCGAGAGCGCTTGCCGCACCGTCGGCAAATTGCTGTCCGCGAAGCGGCGGCCGGTCGTCGTGTTCGAGAGCACGGTCTATCCGGGCGTGACCGAGGATGTCTGCGGACCCCTGCTCGAGCAGGAATCCGGTCTCGTCTCCGGCCGGGATTTCTTCCTCGGCTACTCGCCCGAGCGGATCAATCCGGGCGACCGCGAGCATACGGTCGACCGGATCGTGAAGGTCGTCGCCGGCCAGGACGCCGCGACCACCGACCGGCTGGCCCGCTTCTACGGCGCGGTGACCAGCGCCGGCGTGTTCCGTGCCGCCTCGATCAAGGCGGCCGAGGCCGCGAAGGTGATCGAAAACGCCCAGCGCGACATCAACATCGCCTTCATGAACGAGATCACCCAGATCTTCGCCAAATTGGACCTGTCGATCTGGGACGTGCTCGACGCCGCCGGCACCAAGTGGAACTTCCTGCGCTTTCAGCCCGGCCTGGTCGGCGGCCACTGTATCGGCGTCGATCCTTATTATCTGAGCTACCGCGCCCAGCAGCTCGGCCATGCGCCGAACGTGATCCTGTCGGGACGCTCGATCAATGACGGCATGGCGAATTGGGTCGCCGACTGCCTGCACGAAGCGGCCGGCGGCAAGGCCGGCAGCGTCCTCATCCTCGGCCTCACCTTCAAGGAGGACGTGCCGGACCTCAGGAACTCGAAGGTGGTCGACCTCGTCCGGCGGCTCGAGAGCCACGGCCATCAGGTCACGATCCACGATCCGAGGGCTGACCCCACCGATGCACGGCACGAATATGACATCATGCTCTCCGCCGACGCGCTCGAACGGCGCTACGACCTTGTCGTCGGGGCCGTGCCGCACGCGGAGTATCGCGCGATGACGGCGGATGATGTCGGGGCCCTGGCCGCGCCGGGCGGGACCGTCGCTGATCTGAAGGGGATCTGGCGCGAGCACGATCTGGGCGAAGGCATCCGCCGCTGGTCACTCTGACCTGGGAGCCTCCGGCGGCGGGTTTCCCGGGAAACCGGCCTGCGAAAGGCGCTCTCAGATTCCGTGATAGTCCCGATACCAGTCGACGAAGCGCGGCACGCCGACGTCGATCGACGTGGTCGGCTGGAAGCCGAGATCGCGCTGGATGGCGCTGATGTCGGCATAGGTGTCGCGCACGTCGCCGGGCTGCATCGGCATCAGGTTCCGGATCGCCTCGCGGCCGCAGGCCTGCTCGATCAGGGCGATCATGTGGCTCAGCTCCTCGCTGCGATGGTTTCCGATATTGTACAGCCGGTGCGGGCCGACGCTGCCGCCGGCCTTCTCCTGGCCGTCGTCGGGCGGAGGATTGTCGAGCGCGGCGACGACGCCGGTGACGATATCGTCGATATAGGTGAAGTCGCGGCGCATATTGCCCTCGCCGAACACGTTGATCGGCTCGCCGGCGAGGATCGCCTTGGTGAACAGCCACATCGCCATGTCGGGCCGGCCCCACGGTCCGTAGACGGTGAAGAAGCGAAGGCCCGTCTGCGGCAGCCGGTAGAGATTGGCGTAGGTCTCGCTCATCAATTCGTCGGCGCGCTTGGTCGCGGCGTAGAGCGAGAGCGGCTGGTCGGTCCGGTCCTCGACCCGGAACGGCAAGGTCTGGTTGCCGCCATAGACCGACGATGAGGAGGCATAGACCATGTGCGACGAGCCGCGGTGCCGGGCCAGCTCGAGCAGGTTGATATGGCCGGACAGGTTCGAGTGGAGATAGGCGAGCGGGTTGTCGATCGAGTAGCGCACGCCGGCCTGCGCGCCGAGATGGACGATCCGGTCGAACGCCTCGCCGTCCAGCGCCTGGCGCAGGGCCTCCGGATCGGCGAAATCGACCTGGATGAAGCGGAAGGCGTTGCCGTGCAGCTGCCGCTGGCGGGCGATCCGGTCGCGCTTCAGCTGGACGCTGTAATAATCGTTGAGATTGTCGATGCCGACGATCTGCTCGCCGCGGGCGAGCAGGCGCTCGCCGACATGATGGCCGATGAAGCCGGCAGCGCCGGTGATGAGGATGGTCATTGAAAAAGGTTCCTGGCGCCGGACTGGCGGGTCGCTCCGCGCTCTATCCGCCGAGCCTGCCCATGCCAAGCGGGCGTCAGGGTCAAAACGTCCCGCTGACACGGGATCGCACCGGCCCGCTCCCCCACCCGGCCTCCCACAGCATAACCTGTCGTTGGGAATGGTCCCGGCGGACCATGCCCCGCATGGTCCGTTGGATCCGGGACCATGATGGTAGGGGAGCGGGCCGGTGCAGCACGCCCACGAAAAACAGCCTCAGGCGGCCGCCGTCTCCGCGCGCGCCTCGAGGAACCAGCGTTCGCGGCCTTCGAGGCCGAGCGCGGTCAGCACGCCGCTGCGATAGGCGCCGGTGTCGAGGGCGATCCGATTGGAATGCTGCTCGGCCTTCTCGACGATCGTATGGCCGTGCACGACCATGACGCCATGGTCGCTGCGATTGTCGAGGAAGCCCTCGCGGATCCAGCGCAGGTCCTTGCTGTTCTGCTGCTCGAGCGGAATTCCGGGCCGGATGCCGGCGTGGACGAACAGATAGTCGCCGAACTGGAAGCTGTCGGCCATGTCGGACAGGAAGGTGCGATGGCTCGCCGGCACGGCCTGGCGCAGGCGCTCCGCGACCTCCGCCGACGCGACGTTGAGTGTCCAGCCGCGGCTCACGCCATAGCTTTCGGCGCATTCATAGCCGCCATAGGTCAGCCAACTGCCGACCATCTGGTCCTCGCCGTCGAGCACGCTGAGCAGGAATTCCTCATGATTGCCCTTGAGGAAGACCGGCGTCGCGAAGCGCGGCGGCGCGTTGAGGAAATGGTCGATCACGCCGCGGGAATCGGGGCCGCGATCGATCAGGTCGCCGAGCAGGACGAGATAGGTCCGGGCCGGCCCGCGCGCCCGGTCGTCCCGCTCGATCCGGTCGAGCAGCTGCCGCAGCAGGTCGAGCCGCCCGTGCACGTCGCCGATCGCATAGGCGCGGCAACCGGAAGGGGCTTCGATCTTCTTCGAGCGGGCGAAATCCAGCAGGCGTCCGAGCAAAACCGATCCTTCCGATGATGAGGCCCAGGCCTCTTGGGCCCATATCTGTTCGCTGTGCTGCTCTTGCAAGACTCGGCTGGACCTGTCGCGGTCGATCTGGCAAATGCACGCTTCGAACAGGCTCGAACGAGGGCCGGGCGAGGCGCGCACAGCCAAAGTGCCGCAGAATCAAACAGGTATAAGGTTTACGATGGGTCGAAGAGTGTATGGAGGCGGCGCCTGCTCGGCAGGGGCGTCGACGGTCGCGGATCGGGGTTCGTCTCGGTCCACGATGCGCGCCGCCCGCGGTCTGTTGTTCGCCGGTGCGCTGGGCCTCACTCTGTCCGGCTGCGCCTCGCGCGGCGGGTCGGTCCCTTACGACGTCCAGAATTTCGGTCCACCCGACATGGAGACCTTGCAGGTCCCGGCGGCGCAACAGCGGATCGCGGCGCTCGACATGCTCGCCGTCCGGGTCTTCCAGGTGGAGGAGCTGTCCGGTCAGTTCCGTGTCGATGCCGAAGGCCAACTGACCCTCCCGCTGGTCGGGGCTGTCCAGGCGGCGGGCAAGCTGCCGGCCGAACTGTCGACCGAGATCGCCCAGCGGCTCGGTCAGCGGTACCTGCGCAATCCGAATGTCACGGTCGCGATCGCCGAGGCATCGCAGCATCAGGTGACGCTCGAAGGAGCATTCCGGGAGCCCGGCGTAGTGCCGATCCGCGGCACGACCACATTGATCCGCGCGATCGCCCTGGGCCGCGGCCTGGCCGAGGATGCGAATCCGGCACGCGTCGTCGTGTTCCGGACGATCGGTGGGCAGCGCATGGCGGCGGCGTTCGATCTGCGTGCCATCCGCCGCGCGGAATCGCCGGACCCCGATATCTATGGCAATGACATCATCGTCGTGGAAGGCAATGCGACGCGCCGGTTCATTCGCGACATCATGACCTCCATCCCGGCCTTCGGCATCTTCACGCCGTTGCTGACCACGCGCTAATTCGTGAGATTGACTGATGAATGATCAAAGTGGCGGGTTCCCGCAAAACGGTGCCGTCGCCCCCTTCTCGAACGCCGGGCTGCCGAGCATGGCGATGCGCGACCTGGTCGTCGCTGCGCGCGCCAAGCAGAACAGCCCGATCAATCCATCCGAAATCTGGCGCGTCATCCGCAAATGGTGGTGGCTGATCGCAGGCATCGTTCTCGCCTGCTTGCTCGCCGCCATCGCCTTGTCGCTGCTGGTCACGCCGGAATATCGCGCCCGAACCACTGTCGAGATCAACCGCGAAGGCGTCCAGCCGGTCCAGATGGGCAATATCCAGACGCCCTCTTCGGCCTTTTTCCAGGATCGCGACTTCATCAACACGCAGGCCGGCCTGCTGCGCAGCCGCGCGCTTGCCGAACGTGTCGCGCGCAGCATCAACCTCGCCAACAATGCCGCTTATGTGAATCCGGCACTGGAGCGCGAAGCCCGCACCAATGCCGCGACCAGCATCGTCGCCGCCAGCCTGACTGTGGAGCCGGTTCGTGACAGCCGGCTGATCACGCTGTCGGTCGAAAGCGTCAGCCCGGAACTGGCGATGCGCATTGCCAACAGCTACGCCGAGACTTTCATTCGCTCGAGCCTCGAGCGCCGCTTCGAGGCGAACAGCTACGCCCGCAATTTCCTCGAGCAGCGGCTCGGCACGATCCGATCCCGCCTCGAGCAATCGGAGCGGCAGCTGGTCGAATATGCCCAGCGCCAGGGGATCGTGACGCTCAACACCAGCAGCGCCTCATCCACTCAGGGCGGCAGCGGCGGCGAGCAGCCGCTCGACGCCGTGTCGCTGATGCAGCTCAACAATTCTCTGCAGAACGCGCGGGCGGCCCGGATCGCGGCCGAGCAGCGCTATCGCCAGGCCGAGGCCAACCGGTCGAACATGACCGCGATGGAAAACTCGACGATCCAGGAATTGACCACTCGGCGCGCCCAACTGCAGGCCGAATATCAGGAGAAGCTCGGCATCTTCCAGCCGGATTATCCGCAGATGGTCCAGTTGCGCAGCCGCATCGATGCGCTCAGCGCCGCGATTGCCCAGGAGGGGCGCAACGTCAGCTCGTCGCTGCGCTCGGAGTTCGAGGCGGCGCGGGCGCAGGAATCGCAGCTGCAGGAGCGGGTCGACGGGCTTACCCGCAACCTGCTCAGTCTGCGCGAGCGGAGCATCCAGTACACGATCCTGCAGCGCGACGTGGACACCAACCGCGCGCTCTATGACGCGCTGCTGCAGCGCTACAAGGAAGTCGGCGTCGCCGGCGGCGTCGGCATGAATGCGGTCTCGGTCGTCGACCGGGCGCAGATGCCCGGTGCGCCGTTCAAGCCGAACATCCCGCTCAACCTGATCATTGGCCTGCTCGGCGGCCTCGTGCTCGGCCTCGGCTCTGCCTTCGCGCTCGAGTGGATGGACGATACGATCAAGACGCCGGACGATCTGACCTCGAAGCTGCAGATCGCCTCGCTCGGCGTGATCCCGGCGGCGGCGAAGGGGAGCTCGGTGCAGGACGAGCTGTCCGACTCCCGGTCGCAGATCTCCGAAGCCTATCAGTCGGTGCGGACGGCCCTCCAATTCTCGACCGAGCATGGCGTGCCGCGAACGCTGCTCGTGTCGAGCACCCGGGCCGGCGAGGGCAAGTCGAGCACGGCACTGTCCGTCGCCAATGCCGCCGCCAGCCTCGGTGCGACGGTGCTGCTGATCGACGCCGATCTGCGCAAGCCGAGCTTCCGTGGCCCGTCGAGCCAGTCGGACGGCTTGTCCAACCTGCTCGCCGGCGCCGACAATCTCGAGGAGTGCATCCACCCGACCAGCCAGGAAGGCCTGTTCCTGCTGCCGGCCGGCAAGATTCCGCCCAATCCGGCTGAGCTGCTGGCGGCCGGTCGGATGTCGAAGCTGCTCGAGAAGGTCACCAAGATGTTCGACTATGTCGTCATCGACGGACCGCCCGTCCTCGGCCTGGCCGACGCACCGTTGCTGTCGTCGCAATGCGAAGGCACGTTGATGGTGGTCGAGGCCGGATCGATCCGCCGCACCGCGGCGCTCAACGCGGTCAACCGGCTGCGCGCGGCCGACGCCAACATCGTCGGCGGCATCCTCACCAAGTTCAACGCGACAAAGTCCGGATATGGCTATGGTTATGGCTACGGCTATGGCGAGGATGGCGGCAAATATGCCTATGCGGAAGGCGACAAGCCGAAGAGGCAGATCGAGCTGCTGAAGAGCGCGTAACGTGGCGGCCGATGCTGGGAGTTCCTGGGTCCGGAGGAAAGGGGCCGCGATAGCGGCCACTCTTGCCGCACCCTTCCTGCTCTATCTGATCGTTCGCATGATCCCGGCGCCGCTGCCGCCCCCGGATCCGGTCGTCGCCGCCCGCAAGACCATGTTCGAATCGATCGCGCCCAGTTTCCGGGTGCGCGACCGCGAAATGGCGGTCGCGCGCAAGGCCGGGCAGGCATCGCCTTTGGCATACGAACCCTTTTTCATCGCGGCCCGCGCGGCGGAGCAGCGCGGCGACTATGCCGAAGCCATCCGGCTGATGGAGGAGGTTCGTCGGCGGCGCGCCAATTTCGTGCCGGGACGGCTCCAGCTCGCGGCTTATTATGGCGCGACCAATCAGTTCCGGCGGATGTTCGACGAGATCGACGTGGCGCTGCGGCTCAACGCCGACGTCCGTCAGGCGGTGGTTGCCGAGCTGACCCGGCTGATCGCCATACCCGATGGCCGGGACGAGCTGGCGAAGGCGTTGGCGCGCAATCCGAGCTGGCGCCGCGACTTTTACACTGCGGCCCACGGCCGCCCGTTCGAGCCGGCCGATACGGCCGCGCTCTACCGGGCGGTTCGCGCCCGCAATCCGCGGCTCAACGCCACGCCCGAATTCCGCCTGCATCTGGAGGCCCTGGTCCGGACCGGTCAGGTGGTGCGGGCACGCCGGATCTGGCTCGGTGCGATGCCGCCGGACCGTCGACAGCGCAACGCCAATCTGTTCGACGGCGACTTCAGCGGCGATCGCGCCTTCCCGCCATTCGGCTGGGAGCTGGCCGAGACCGAGCAGGGGCGCGCCGAGATGTTGCGGGACGGACGCACGCACCTCCAGGCCGACTATTTTGGCGGCAGCAATGAGGTGCTGGCGAGTCAGGTCATCGCGCTGCGTCCCGGCCCCTACCGCCTTTCTTATGCTGCGCGCAGCGACGAAGGCGTGCGCGGGGCCAATATCAGCTGGGTGGTCGCCTGCTACCCGTCGGGCACGATCCTCAACCGCAGCGCGATCCAGAATCTCGGCCAGAACTACCAGCGGCGGGTGTTCGCCTTCACCGTGCCGGCTTCGGCCGCGTGCAACGGCCAGGTGCTGCGACTGATCGGCGAGCCGGGCGACGTCTCGGTCCCGGTCACCTTCCAGGTCACTTCGGTGGGGATTGCGCGATGAGGCGGCCGCACGGCAGCACGCTCTGGGCGATCTTCGCCTCCGCCTTCCTGGTCGCGTGCGTCCTGCTCGGCGGCGCGAGCGCGGCCGGCGTTCTCGCCAATGCCCTGCTCCAGGCAGGCTCGGTCGTCGTTATCCTGATGCTGCTCTGGTCGGGCCGGCTGACGGTTCCGCCGCAGGCGCGGCTGCTGGTCTGGACCGTCCTCTTGTTCCTGCTGCTGGTGCTCGCGACCCTGATCCCGCTGCCGCATTCGACCTGGTCCCAATTGCCGTACCGCGCCGAATTCGCCGATGGTCTGCGTCTGCTCGGCGTGGAATCCGGCAGCATCGCGACCTCGCTCGCGCCGAGCTCGACGATCTGGTCGATCCTCGCGTTGTTGCCGCCGATCACGATGTTTCTGCTGGTCACCGCCCTCCCGGTCGAGCGGCGCAACTTCCTGTTCGCGACCCTGGTCGGCCTGTCGATCCTGTCAATCTCGCTTGGCGTGCTGCAGCTGCTCGGCGGGCCGGGCTCACCGATGCGCTTCTATGCGATCACCAACGAGATGTCGGCGGTCGGTTTCTTCGCCAACGTCAATCACAATGCGACGATGGTGCTCTGCACCTTGCCCTGCCTGGCCGCGATGGCGTCCCGCTTCGCCGGCCGGCGCGATCGGTCGCGCCGCAGCGGCGGCGCCATCATCGCGATCGCGAGCGCGTCTTATCTCGTCCTCGGCATCGCCGTGATGGGTTCGACCGCCGGCTATGCCTTGGTCCTGCCGGCCTTGTTCGCCTCGGCCTTTATCTACCGGCGCGCGATCGTCGCCCGAATCTCGGCTCCGTGGCGTCTTGCGTTCGCGGCGATCGGGGTCGTTTTCGTCGCGGTCGCGCTGACCGGCCCGCTCAGCCAGGAGACGCTGTCGGCCAAGTTCGACGAGAATCCCACCAGCCGGCGTGTGATTGCCGAGCATACGGTCGAGGCGGCGGCGCCGAGCTTCCCGCTCGGCACCGGCCTGGGCACCTTCGCCGACGTCTATCGCCGCTTCCAGGATCCGGCCGAGGCCAGGCCGGAATTCGTCAATCATGCGCACAACGACTATCTCGAAATCGCGATGGAGCTCGGCGCGCCCGGCCTCCTGCTGGTGCTGCTCTTCGCCTTCTGGTGGTTCAGGCGCTCGCTCGCCGTGTGGCGCGAGGATAGCCCCTTCATCGCCTCGGCGCGTGCGGGCTCGGTGATCATTGGCCTCGTGCTGATGCACAGTCTGGTCGATTATCCGATCCGTACCTCCGCCATCGCCGCCATCTTCGCCATGGGCTGCGCGCTGATCGTGCCCGGCCGGGTTTCGGGACGGATGCGGCAGGCTCCGGCCGAGCAGGAGCGCGGCCGCCACCTGAAAGTGACCGGCGACGAGGCATGACCCTTCTCGGCTTCGTCTCGATCCTGCTCGGCCTTCTCTCGGCGAAGTTCGCGATGATCGAGCGCACCCGCCTGCAAGTCTATATGTTCGCCGTCCTCTATGTCGCACATCTGGCGGCGACATTGGTCTATTTCGGCTATGTCCAGGCCCAGGGCGGCGATTCCGAGCTCTATTATTTCGACGAGCTCGATTTCTACAATCGCGGTTTCGCGCTCGGTACCGGTGTGCTGATCTATTTCGTGCAGACGCTGAAGCTGTGGATCGGCGGATCCTACCTCGACTATTTCATGCTGTTCCACGCCATCGGTTTCTGCGGCGTCGCCTTGCTGATGCGGGTGTTCGAGGAAATCTACCTCAGCATGGGAACGGAGAAGCCGCCCTACATCCTGCTGTTGCTGCTGCTGCCCAGCATTCAGTTCTGGACCTGCGCGATCGGCAAGGACGCGCCGCTGTTCATGGCCGTCTCGCTCTGTTTGTGGGCAGCGATCAATCTGCGGCGCCGCTATTGGGCGCTGGCCTTCGCGATCGGATTGATGGTGCTGATACGCCCGCACATCGCGCTGGTGGCGGTGATGGCGTCGGCGCTGGCCCTGCTGTTCGACACCGGCTTTTCGCGCTGGACCCGCACCGGCCTGCTGCTGGTCGCGCTCGTCGCCGGCGTCTTCGCCGTCGTGACGATCCAGAGCGCGTTGCGGCTCGATCTGACCGACGCCGATTCGATCAGCACCTTCCTCGAGATACGGGACAACGTCGCCCAGTCGGCGGCCGGCGGCAATACCTCGGTCCAGGGCTCCTTTGGGTTCCGCCTGTTCAGCCTGTTGCTCCGCCCCTTCTTCTTCGATGTCGAGGACGCCTTCGGCTATATCGCATCGATCGAGAACGCGATCCTGCTTCTCCTGTTCATGGTCATCGCCTTCAGATTCCCGACCTTGGTCGCCTTGTTCCGCCGAAGCCCTTTCGTCCGCTTTGCCGTGACCATGTTGGTCGGGATCACGATCGTCCTCGCTTTGTCTTATTACAATGTCGGGCTCGGGCTGCGACAGCGGACGATGTTCCTCCCCAGCCTGCTCGCACTTCTGGTGATAATCTCGGCGGTGCGGTCGGAACCGCGCGAGGGTCTGCGGGCCGCGATCGCCTGATGGCGGGTCCGGCCGGCTCGACCGTGATCGTGCTCGGCGCCTATCCGCCGTCGCTGATCCTGTTCCGAGGCAGGCTGATCGAAGCCTTGGTCGCGCGTGGCCATCATGTCGTCGCCGCCGCCTCGGACATATCGCCCGCGGTCGCCGACCAGCTGCGCGCGATCGGCGCCGAGCCGCATTCCGTGCCGATCGCCAATCAGAGTCTCAGCCCCCTCTCGGCGCTGCGCAGCCTGCGGTCGCTGGTACGCCTGTTTCGATCGACCCGTCCGGCCGCGATCATCGCCTATACTGCCAAACCGGTCACGCTCGGCGGCATCGCTGCCCGCTTCGCGCCGGGCGCAGATTTCGTCGCGATGGTCACCGGCCTCGGCTATGCCTTCATCGACGGCGGCGAGGCGCGCCGCCGGCTGGCGCGGCGGGCGGCGCTCTTCCTGTATCGCATCGCGTTGCGCGGCAGCCGGGCGGTGATCTTCCAGAACCCCGACGATCGCGACTTCTTCCGCGTCCAGGGGCTGTTGCCGCAGGGGAGGGAACCGATCGTCGTCGGCGGATCCGGCATCGATCTCGACCATTTCCGGCCGGCGCCGCAGCCGGACCGCTTGGCCTTCCTGATGATCAGCCGGCTGATCGGCGACAAGGGCGTCCGCGAGTATCTTGCCGCCGCATCCCGGCTCAAGCTGCGCCATCCGGAAGCGGCGTTCCGGCTGATCGGCTATTTCGACCAGTCGCCGGATGCGATCCGGCAGGCGGAGCTCGATCGAGCCGTTCAGGCGGGAATCGAGTTTCTCGGCCGCCACGACGATGTCCGTCCCGGCATCGCGGATGCCTCGGTCTACGTGCTGCCATCCTATCATGAGGGCACGCCGCGCTCGGTGCTCGAGGCGATGGCGATGGCACGCGCGGTGGTGACGACCGACGTTCCCGGCTGCCGCCAGACCGTCGACGACGGGGTCAACGGCCTGCTCGTCCCGGCGCGCGACGTCGATCGCCTCGAGGCGGCGATGGAGCGCTTCATCCGTGAGCCGGGGCTGGCGGCGCAAATGGGCGCGGAATCGCGTAGGATCGCCGAACGGAGGTTCGACGTGGATCGGGTGAACGCGGCGATCATCGAAGCGGCAGGGCTTTAGGAGCGTGAAGCGAAGCTTCGACATCCTGGTCTCCGCGCTCGCCCTGGTGCTGCTGAGCCCGCTGCTCCTTGTCCTGGCCCTGATCGTGCGGTCGGACGTCGGCAGCCCGGTGCTGTTTCGCCAGCAGCGCCCGGGAAAGGACGGCCGTCCCTTCGAGCTGGTCAAGTTCCGGACCATGCGCAGCGAGAGCGCGCTCGGCATGGGCGTCGATAGCGATGCGCTGCGCCTGACGCGCACAGGCCGCACGCTGCGCGCGCTCAGTCTCGACGAGCTGCCGGAGCTCTGGAATGTGCTCAAGGGCGAGATGAGCCTTGTCGGCCCGCGGCCGCTGCTGATGCAATATCTTGATCGCTACACCCCCGAGCAGGCGCGCCGACACGAGGTCCGGCCCGGCCTGACCGGCTGGGCGCAGGTCAACGGGCGCAACGCGCTGACCTGGGAGGAGAAGTTCGCGCTCGACACCTGGTATGTCGACAACCGCTCCTTCCTGCTCGACCTGAAGATCCTGTTCCTCACCGTCTGGCGGCTGATCCGTCCGAGCGGGATCAGCGCCGAGGGCAATGCGACCATGAAGGAATTCATGGGCAGCGACGGCACGCCGTCGGGGACGGACTGAGCCCTGTTCATGAAGGAGCCGAGTCTCTAGAGGGCGGTCATGGCCAATCCCGAATTGCTCGATCCCACCGCCGGCGAAAGCCTCGCCATCCGTCCCGACGAGGCCTGGCCCTTCTACGCGGAGGACGAGATCTCCGCGTCGGTCGAGGTGCTGCGCTCGGGCAAGGTCAATCAATGGACCGGCAATACGGTCAAGCTGTTCCAGGATGCCTGCACCGAGCGATTTCAGGGCGGCCATGGCATTGCCCTGACCAACGGCACGGTCGCGCTCGAGCTGGCGCTGCGCGCCTTCGGGATCGGGCCGGGGGACGAGGTTGTCGTGTCTCCACGTTCGTTCATGGCCTCCGCCTCCTGCGTCAATCTGGTCGGGGGGACTCCTGTCTTCGCCGATGTCGACCGCGACAGCGGCAATCTCAGCGCCGCGACGATCGCCGCGGTCCTGACCGAGAAGACGAAGGCGGTGATCCCCGTCCATATTGGCGGCTGGCCGGCAGACATGCCGGCGATCATGGGGCTGGCGGCCGAGCGCGGCTTCAAGGTGATCGAGGATTGCGCCCAGGCGCACGGCGCGACGATCGACGGCCGGCCGGTCGGAAGCTTCGGCGATGCGGCCACCTTCTCCTTCTGCCAGGACAAGATCATCTCGACCGCCGGTGAAGGCGGCTTCACCAGCTTTCGCGATTTCGAGACGTGGAAATGGGCCTGGTCGTTCAAGGACCATGGCAAGAATTGGGACAAGGTCAGCATGCCGGCGGTCGCGCCCGGCTTCCGCTGGCTGCACGACAGCATCGGCACCAATTGGCGGCTGACCGGGCCGCAGGCGGCGCTCGGGCTCGTCCAGCTGGGCAAGCTCGACGCGTGGCTGGAGACCCGCCGGCGCAATGCCGCGATCTGGATTCGCGCGCTGTCGCAGGTTCCGGGGCTGCGCATGCCGGTGCCGGGGA
Source organism: Allosphingosinicella sp. (assembly GCA_041905385.1). Taxonomy (GTDB): domain Bacteria; phylum Pseudomonadota; class Alphaproteobacteria; order Sphingomonadales; family Sphingomonadaceae; genus Allosphingosinicella. Next base: position 16,208 of record JAYRLF010000004.1, on the reverse strand, counting down.
ACGGCATCCAGGCGGCGCCCTATCGCGTCTATGCCTATGTCGACGGCGGCGAGGCGGCCGAAGCGAAACGCAACGAGATCATCCGTCGGGCGGAGGCGGAGTCTATCCGGCTCTTCTCGGGCTCCTGTTCCGAAATCTACCTCGAAGAGGCCTTCGCGGACATGGAACGGCCCGACTGCCCGGTCGCGCGCGAGCTCGGCAGGACCAGTCTCGCGGTGGAGTGCCATCCGACCTTGCGGCCGGACCTGGTCCAGCGGCGTGCCGCGAGAGTCGCGCAAATCGCTGCCGATGTGTTAAGCGGCTGATCCCGCGCGCAAACGAGGCCGCCGATCTTATGATCTTCGAGTTCGTCAGGAGCATTTCCGCCGGTGGACGGGCGCGCAAGCGCGCGATCCTCGTATTCTACGACCTTGCCGCGATGGTCGTTGCGCTGATCGGCGCCTTCTCGGCCCGCCTCGGCCAGCTTTATTTTCCGACCGAGCCGCTGCTGATCTCGGCCGCGGCGGCCTCGATGGCGATCGGCATCGCCGCTTTGTTCCAGTTGCGCGTCTATCATATCGTGCTGCGATTCTTCGACCTGCGCACGGTCAGCCAGATCTTCTTCGGCGCGGTCGTGACCGCGGCCGCCTGGGTGATGATCGTCTACTTCATGCGGCCGACCATGCCGGTCGGGAACATCCTGATCTACGTGCCGCGCTCGGTCGGCTTCATCTTCGGCGGCTTCCTGTTCGTGCTGCTGTTCATGGGCCGCTATCTGATGGCGCTGACCGTCGCCTATGCCGCTGGCGGCATCCGGCCTCGGCTCGGCGCCGACGCGCGGCGGATCGCCATTTACGGCGCCAATGCGGCCGGCATCAGCCTCGCCGAATCGGTCCGCCGCGATCATCATTTCCAGCTGATCGGCTTCATCGACGACGACCCGGCGCTGCACGGCCAGCTGATCGCCGGCACGCCGATCTACGGTCCCGATGCGCTCGACAGCCTGGTCGTGCGCGAGGAGGTGGCCGAGGTCCTGCTCGCGCTTCCCAAGGCGTCGCGCGCGCAGCGCCTCGCGGCGATCCAGCGGCTCACCGAGCTTCATGTCGAGGTGAAGACGGTGCCGGCGCCCGAGGAGATCATGTCGGGCCGCTTCACAGTGAGCGACGTCCGTCCGATCGACGTCAACGACCTGCTCCGGCGCGATCCGGTCGAGCCGCTGAGCGACCTCATCCGCGACGCGGTCGACGGCCACTCGGTTCTCGTCACCGGCGCCGGCGGATCGATCGGGTCGGAAATCTGCCGCCAGATCCTGCGCGGCAAGCCGGCCCGGCTGATCCTGCTCGATCACAGCGAATATTCGCTCTTCTCGATCGAACAGCAGCTGCTCGAGCTGCTCGAGGAGACGCCGGAAGAGGATCGGCCGCAGATCGTTCCAGTGATCGGTTCGATGCTCAATGCCGATCTGGTGCGCACGACGATCGCTTCGCACGACGTCGACACAATCTATCACGCCGCCGCCTACAAGCATGTGCCATTGCTCGAGACCAACGAGATCGTCGGGGTCGAGAACAATGTGATGGGCACTCTGATTCTTGCCCGCGCCGCGGCCGAGGCGGGGATCGCTCGCTTCACGATGGTCTCGACCGACAAGGCGGTACGCCCGGAAAGCGTGATGGGCGCCAGCAAGCGCGTCGCCGAGCTGATCATCCAGGCGCTGTCCGAAGAGGGCTGCGTCACCCGCATGGGGATCGTCCGCTTCGGCAATGTGCTCGATTCGTCGGGATCGGTCGTGCAGCGGTTCCGCAACCAGATCCGTCGCGGCGGTCCGGTCACCGTCACCCATCGCGAGATCACCCGCTTCTTCATGTCGATCCCGGAGGCGACCCAATTGGTGCTTCAGGCGAGCGCGATGGCGGCCTGCGGTGAGGTGTTCGTGCTCGACATGGGGGAGCCGATCCGGATCACCGAGCTCGCCCGCAACATGATCCGCCTGTCGGGGATGAGCGTGCGCGACGACGACAATCCCAACGGCGACATCGAGATCACCTATGTCGGCCTGCGGCCCGGCGAGAAATTGTACGAGGAGCTGTTCGTCGGCGAGGAGGCCATTCCAACCGCCCATCCGCGGATCAGGAAGGCCAAGGAACGCAGCATTCCTCTGGCGGAGCTGGAACGGCAACTGGATGCGTTACGGGCGGCGATCGGCCGCGCCGACGCCGCCGCCGTGCGCGCGATCCTCAACGAATTGATCGCGCCCGAGCATGGCGTCGTCGGCCAAGAGCGCTTGGCGGCCGCCCGTGCGGAATCCTCCGCCGCAGGGCGCACGGTCCATTAAGGGCAATCTCCGCCTGAAATAGCAGCCGCTAAAGAATGAAATCGCCGGCCTGGAACAGAAAGCCGGAGCCCCCGAGGCTGACATCGACGGCGAAGTCGGCCACGCCGTCACCAGTCACATCCCCTTCGATTCGCGTGAGGCCGTCCGGGGCGACGAAGGCCCTGAGCTGGCCGGCCTGGCCGGTGAAGGCGCCCGTGCCGATGAAGGTGAACGCCTCATTCTCCGGGGTTCCGGCATTGGCGTCCATCGCGCTCAGGTCGAATTTGTCGCCGGTGTCGAAGCCGTTCACCCGGTCGCGATAGGTCGTCAGCGAATCGGTGGTCGCGCGATAGACGTAGGTGGCATCGCCGCTGCCGTCCTGGAGCGTGTCGGCGCCGCCGCCGCCCTCGAAGCTGTCATTGCCGAGACCGCCGATCAAGATGTCGTTGCCGCGCCCGCCGATCAGCCGCACTCGGCCGTCATAGTCGCCGCTGCCATTGAGCAGGGCTGACTCGCCCGGGCCGAGATTGCTCGCATCGAGGAAGAATTCGGCGCCGGCCGGCACGTTCGCGTCGTTCAAGGTGAAATTGTAGCTGAGATCGCCCAGGATCGGCCCCATGTTCGGATCGTTGCCCGACAGCAGGGCCACCCGCTCGACATTGGTGATGGTGGTGGCGGTGAAGGTGACCGGGGCGTAGCTGCCGCGCAGCAGCAGATGATCATAGCCGCCGCCGCCGTTCACCGCATCGGCGACCTCGAGAATGCCGATGCCGCTGAACAGGAACACGTCCTCGCCCGAGCCGCCGGTCAACCGGTCGATGCCGCGCGAGCCGTAGAGGTAGAAGCGGCCGCCGTCGGTCTCGGCCGAACCGTCGAAGCGGTGGGTCTCGCCGGGCTGAAGCGACGAAGCGATGACATAAAGAATCTGGCCGGGCGCGACCGTTTCTTGGCTGACGGTGATGTCATAGCTGAGAAGGGCGGAGCCGCCGAAGCCGAAGCTGTTGTCCGCGCCCGAAAGGACGAGGATCTGCTCGATGCTCGGAAGGGTGCCGAGGGTGAGGGCGCCGCCGCCCGTGTAATTGCCCTGAATGGCGACCTGGTCGACCTCGAGCTCGGTGCCGCCGTCGACCCGGTCTTCGGCGGTCAGGGCGCCGCCGAAATAGAAGACGTCCCTTCCGGACTCGCCATAAGCGGTGTCGGCGCCGCCATGCTGAAGCATGAACAGGTCGGCGCCGCCACGGCCGTAGAACGTGTCCGCCCCGACATTGCCGGTGAGCCGATTGGACGATGCGTTGCCGGCGCCGACATTGTCGCCCGTGCCGAGGAAGGTGAGATTCTCGACGAAAGCGAAGTCCTGCAGCGCGCCATAGACGGAGAGCGAGGTGCGGACCTCGTCGATCCCTTCGCCCTGGAGCTCGGTGATCGAATCGGCGGCATCGCCGATCAGGAACAGGTCGTTGCCGGTACCGCCATAGAGGATGTCGATTCCGCCGCGGCCGTCGAGCACGTCATTGCCCGATCCCCCGAACAGACTGTCGACGAGATCGCTGCCGATCAGCGTGTCGTTGCCCTCATCGCCGCGGACGAAGCGTCGGTCGTCGACGATCCGGCCAAGCTGACTCAAATCGATGGCGTCGTCGCCTGCGCCAGCAGACACGTCGAGAGTCTGCCAGTCGCCCCGGATCAGGATCTGGTCGTCGCCCCCGGCGGTGGCGAGGAGCGCCGAACCGACGATGGTCCCAAAATTGACGCCAGTGTTCAGCGTGACGATGTCCTCGGAATCACCGGTCGTCAGCCAGCCATTGAAAGCATAGGTAGACAGGCTCAGCTCGAGCCGCTCAATCGAATTCCAGTCGATATAGGTTATGCCGCTTGGTCCGCCGAGCGGGCGGGTACTCATGTTGCCGGAAAATCCCTGGCCGGACAGGCCTGTGATTCTGTCGCCGATGATCAGAGTGTCGTAGCCGTCTCCGCCATTGACGGTCACAGTCGATCCCGTCCCAGTCGTGTCGCCCGAATTGACCGAAAAAACCTGTATTACGTCGTCGCCGCCGAGCGCGTCGATGACGTGGTTCCGGTCGCCCGGGGGGTTGGCCAGATTGTCATTGCCTTCGGTGCCTGTCGTCGTAGGCATGTTTTCACTCGTCGCGGAGGGAGGGCACAAATCTCTCTAACAGGCTGCGGAATAAGTCAAATATTCAGGCGAATTGATTCGAGTCGGCTGGTCCCACGCGCGGCTAGGCGAGTCGAGGTTGCCCGGCCCCCATTTTGGCGCCAGGGCCCGTGCGCAGCGGAGCACTCAGCAGAGGTTCACCCATTTGCCGACATCGGAGATGCCGTGATCGACAGACGATTGTTCCTTCTCGGCGGCCTCGCCGCCTGCAGTGCGCCAGCTGAGGACAGCAGCGAGGCGGCGACCGGTGCGCAGCAAGCGCGGACGCGCACGTCCCCGGCGCCGGGCGGCCCGATTGTCTTGCCCGAGACCTTCGGCGCCCGCGGCGATGGGCGGAGCGACGACACCAATGCACTGCAAACCTGCCTCGACCGCGCCCCGGCAGGCGCCGTCGTCCGGCTCCGCCGCGGCGCCGTCTACAGGGTCGACACAAACCGCAATCCGACCTGGAATCGATTCGGCGGCCTCCGGATGCGGCCGCGCCTGACGCTCGACCTCAACGGCGCCGAGCTCAAGGCGCTGCCCTCCACCTTTCCCGCCGGCGCCGTCATCCAGGCGCCGCGGGTAGACGGCTGGCGCATCCTTGGCCCGGGCCGGATCAGCGGCGAACGGGCCGAGCATCGGGGCAGTGGCGGCGAATGGGGGATGGGGATCGCCGCGTTCGGCGGCCGCTCCTGGGTCATCGGCCCGGACGTGGAGGTCGCCGATTGCTGGGGCGACGGCATCTATCTCGGTCCGATGGAGAGGCCGGGTCATTTCTGCGAGGATTTCCTGATCAGCGGCGTCCGCGTCAGCCGGTGCCGCCGCAACGGCATTTCGGTGACCGGCGGCCGCAACGGCCGCATCGAGAATGTCCATATCGAGATGATTCGCGGTATCGCGCCCGAGGGCGCGATCGACCTCGAGCCCGATCTTCTCGAACATCCCAATCGCAACATCGTGATCCGCGGCGGGACCATCCGCGATTGCGGCGTCGGTGTCTACGTGACGGCCAGCAACGAGAACATCCTGGTCACTGGCATGGACATGGAGGGGCGCAACAGCGGGATCATCATCGGCGACAATCTCAACGGCCTGCGCATCGAGGACAATCCCCGGATCGTCTCGCTGATCGGCGGCGAGGAAGGCGCCGCCTTGCGCACCGTCTCCGCCGCGCCCGCTACGGTGCGGGGCGTCTCGATCCGCCGCAACCTGCTCGCCGGCGGCGGCCATATGGTGATCGACGTCGTCGGCGACGGCTATCGCGACCTGGTGATCGCGAACAACCGCCTCCAGGCCACCAATCGCGGCACCCAGGGGATCGGCCGCATCGGCGGCGGAACCTTCATCGACAACGAAGCCCTGATTGGCGCTGCCGCCGGCAAGGCGAACGACTATTTCCTGTCGCTGAGCAATGTCGCCTATGGCCGCAATCGATATCGCAACCTCTCGCCGCACCGCATGCACAACATCATCTGGGACAATTGCCGCGATCTCGGCGGCGACCGCTATCTGAGCGCGTCGCTTCGCGCGATGCACGAGCGCCGCTGAAGCAGAGCTTCGCCTGCTTGAGCGCCGGACCGCTCTTCCGTAGACAGCGCTCGGCGGTCCTCGCCTTCACTCCATCGGTGCGCAATGTCGAAATTGAAGATTGCCGTCATCGTCGACGAAGGGCGACTGGCGAAATTCGCCAGCGACGCAATCGCGCGCATCGGCGATTGCGACGAGATCAGCGTCTTTTCGTGCACCAACACGCATTTCAAGCGGCGGCCGGTCAAGCATGGCGCTTATTATCTGCTGAACATGTTTTCGGTGCGGAATCCGCAAACCCGCGCGGTCGACATCGGCGCCTGCGGCAAGCGGATCGCCGAGACCATCGAGTTCGAAACGCATTATGACGGCGCCTGGCAGTCGCTGCCGGATCCGATCGTCGAGCGGCTCGCGACCGGCGGGTTCGACGTCATCCTCAAGTTCGGCATCGGGCTGATGCGTGTGCCGGAAGCGGAGCGCCTGCCGGTTCCGATCCTGTCCTTCCACCATGGCGATCCCGAGCATTTCCGCGGCCGTCCCGCGGGATTCTACGAGATGCTGCACGGCTCGCCGGTGATGGGGCAGATCGTGCAACGCATCTCCAACAAGCTCGACGCCGGCAAGATCGTCGCCTTTGCGGAGACCAAGGTCCTGCCCCATTCCTATCGCGCGACGCTGGTCGAAGCCTATCGGCATTCGCCGCTGCTGATCGACGCCGCCATCCGCAATACGCGCGCCGGCGTCGATCTCGACAAGCCGCCGACCGGCAGGAATTATCGACTGCCAGGCAACGCCACCGTGCTTCGTCTGGTGCTGAAGATGGCCGGGCGCTATGTGCGCCGGCTGTTCTACGGCGCGCTGTTCGAGAAGAAATGGAACGTCTCCGTCGCGCCCGCGCCCAGTCCCGAGGCGATCGTCGACGCGGCGGCCTTTCCGGCGCCGGCTCAGTGGGACACGGTCCGGACGGCAAAGGCCTATACTTTCTACGCCGATCCCTTCTTTCTCCCGCACCGAAGCGGGTTGCTGGTGGAAGCCCTGAATGCGCGCACCGGCCTGGGGGAAATCCTGCTCGTCGACGAGGGGCGCCACTTGCCCCTGCTGCACGGCCGGGGCCATTCGTCCTACCCGATGACGATCGCGCTGGATGACCAGGAGATCGTCCTTGCCGAGACCGTGGCATGGGCGCCGCTCCACGGCCATCTGATCGATGACGGCAAATTGCTGCCGCTGCCGCCATTGGATATCGAGGGCGACCCGCGGATCACCGATCCCACCCTGATCGCCCACGAAGGGCGCCTCTATCTTTTTGGAAATCGCAACGACATCGGTTCGAACGCGCTGTTCCTGTGGTCTGCCGAGCGGCTCGACGCGCCGTTCCGCCTCCATCCGCTCTGCCCGATCCGGGTCACTCCGCGCGGATCGCGCATGGCCGGAGCCCTGGTCCGGAGCGGGGACAGGCTGATCCGCTTCGGGCAGGATTTCACGACCGGATACGGCGCCGGCATCTTCGCCTTCGAGATCGAGACGCTGACCGCGAGCGATTATCGGGAACGGATGATCGGCGAGCTGCGGTTCGCCGATCGCCGCGGGCCGCACACATTGAATTTCCGCGACGGACAAGTCGCCTTCGACTGGTATCGCGACCGCTTGTCGCCGCTCGCCGGATTGCGGCGCCTCAAAGCCAGGGCTCGCGCCCGCTCAGCTTAATTTTCGTGCCGGGCAGCCGGCCCAGGTCTCGCCGCCGGGAATGTCGCAAACCACTGCGCTAGCCGCCCCGACGCGCGCATCCGCGCCCACCGAACGGCCGGGGATGATCGCGGCGCCGGTCCCGACGAGGGCGCGCGCGCCGATCGTCACCGTGCCGCACAATCGCGCGCCCGGCGCAATATGGACGGCGCGGCCGATCCGGCAATCATGGTCGACGCTTGCGCCCGTATTGAGGATCACGCCTTCGTCGAGCACGGCCTCGGCATTGACGATCGTTCCGGCCGCCAGGAAGCAGGCGTCGCCGATCCGTGCGCTCGGGCTGACGATGGCGGTCGGATGGATGATCGTGCGTAGCGGCCGTTTCAGCCGTTTGAGGTCCTGGACAAGGCGATCACGCCGGAGATTGTCGCCAAGCGCTGGCATGACCGCGATGCCCAGCCAGTTGCCGGCGAGCCACTCGCGGGTTCCTCTGATCGGCTGGCCGAGCAGTATCTCGCCGGTCCGCGCCGGATCGTCGTCGATCACCGCGACCTCGCCGTTCGGGCAGCGCGCCAGGAAGGCCTCGAGCACCACCTTGGCATGGCCCCCCGCGCCGTACAGGATCAGCCTCTCGTCCATCGCCCGCTTATAGCCCGGCGCGTTCGCTTTCCAACCGGAGCGCCGCAGGCTAGGCCCAGCCGGTTCGGGACGGCACGGGGCGCAAGGAAGAAGAATGTGATCGGCCGGCTACGTGCGATCCTCGGCGCCGACAGCCCCGGCGCGCGCAGTCTCGCTGCCTCGAGCCTGTGGAGCGTGCTGCTCCGGCTCGGCGGCGCGCTTCTGACTTTCATGGTCGGCGTCCAGCTCGCCCGATTCCTCGGCCCGGCCGGCTTCGGCATCTATGGCGTCGTGCTCGCCTTGGCGACGATGCTGACCGCGCTGGCCCAGCTCGGCCTGCCGACCCTTGCAGTCCGCGAGATCGCCCGCACGCGCAGCGAAGCGGACTGGGTCGGCTTGCGAAGCGTGCTGCGCTGGTTCGCCGTCGCCACCTTCGGCGCCGGCACCCTGCTCGCCATCCTCTTCCTGGCCGTGCTCGCTTTTGCGCCGGAGATCACGCCGACCTTCCGCGGCGCTGGCCTGTGGGCCGCGCTGCTGATCCCGGTCATGGCCCTGACGATCCTGCTCAACGCGGAGCTGCGCGCCTTCGATCGGTTGCTCAAGGGCCAATCGCTCGAAATATTGGTCCGTCCGGCCGGCATGGCGCTGCTGCTGCTCGTCCTGGTCCTGGGCCAGGGCTGGCTGACGCCCTCCCAGGCGATGGCGGTCAATTTCGGCGCCTCGCTGCTGGCGATGGCGCTCGGCCTGGTCTGGATCCGCCGGGCGCTGCCGGAGCCGGCCCGCGCCGTCGCGGCCGGACGCCCCGGCGGCCATTGGCTGCGCGCCGGCCTGCCGCTCGCGGCCACCGACCTGCTGCGCCAGCTCGACGCCAGCTATGCGGTACTCGTGATGGGCATGATCGGCACCGCGGCCGAGACCGGCGTGCTGCGCGTCGCGACCTCCAGCATCCTGATCGTCGCGACGCCACTCTCGGTCCTTCACGTCGTGCTCGCGCCGACCCTGGCCCGGCTCCATTTCGAGAATCAGCGCGCCAAGCTCCAGCATCTGCTCGGCATTGCCGCCCTGCTGATGACCCTGGCCGGTCTCGCCGGGGTCGCGGTGATCGCCCTGTTCGGCGAGTGGCTGATCGTCTTGCTGTTCGGCGAGGTCTATGCCTCCGCCTGGCTGCCGCTGCTGATCCTCGCCGTGGCGCAGACAATCGCCGCTTTCTTCGGCGTCGCCTTTTTGCTGCTCGGCGTGGCCGAGGGCGAGCATGATCTCGCCCGCGCCTATTTTCTCGGCATGCTGACCTCGATCGCGGCGGCCTTCCCGCTCGGACTTTCCTATGGTGCGGTCGGCGTGGCGATGGCGGCGATCGTCGGCGCGCTGGTCTACAATGCCCTGTGCTGGCTAGCCGTGCGCCGACGCCTCGGCCTCGAATCGACGCCCTTGGCCCTGCTCAGGCTCGCTTGATCGCGCGCACCACCGCGGCAGACGAATCCGCGACCGGAACGAAGGCGGCGAACGCCACTTCGGCCCCGGCACGGCGGAACATGGCGGCGACGTCCGCGAGCCGCTGCGGATTGTCATATTCGGGCGAGAACATGTCGAACGTGTCGAGCACGACCCATTCGCGCAATTCCTGCTTCGAAAGGCCGGCCGGAAGCGTGTTGCGGATGTCGCAGACCGGCAGCAGGCGGGTCAGCACATGCAGCCCGATCCGGTCGAGCAGCCGCGAGGCGCCGATCAGCCAGTCCGCATTGCGATCGATTAGCCGCAGCAGCCGGTCGTGTGCCATCCGCCGCGTGATCGGCCGCAATAGATATTTGGCGTGGAGCTTCGTCCACCAGCCGCGGATCGGATAGAAATCGACGACGATCTCGCCGCCCGGCTTGGCCTTGGCGACGAGGGCGCGAACCGAGGCCTCGAAATCCGGCGTATGCTGCAGCACGCCGAGACAAAGGACCTTGTCGAACGAATCGTCGGGGAAGGGCATCTCGTAGATGCTCGCGCGGAACAGGTGGAAGCGGTCCGGCGCGATGTCGCCATTGTTGGCGCGGTTGGCTTCGACTGCGCTCGAATAGTCGACGCTCCAGAGATTGGCGCTGGTCTTCTCGAGGATCGGGCGGCTGAACCGGCCCGCGCCCGATCCGACCTCCAATATGTCGAGCCCCGCCAGCGCCTCCGGCTGCCAGCCGGTCTCGAGGAACAGCCGTTCCTCGCTGACCCGCCGCTCGGCATCGCCGCGGTCGATCTGCGTCTTCGCGAAGGCGTTCCATTGCTTGCCGAAATTGTCGGTATAATTGGAATCGTCGCAGATCCGGGGAATGCCGTTGACGATCGGATAGCTCCGGCCGCCGCCGCTCAACCTGCCTGACTTGTCCGCTTCGAGCTTGCTGCCGCTATGAGGATCAATTAACTGAACCGCCATCTAATTCCCTGGCTTCTGGCGCAAGAGGAAGGCGGGTCGGTAATTCGGGAACCTTCCGATGACAAGCGCAGCTGAAGATCGCAACGCCCGGGCGGGCAGGAGCGCGCGGCCATGTGCGGCATAGCCGGCATCCTCGCCAGCCGCCGCGTCGAGCGCGCCACCTTGCAGGCGATGACGCGGTCGATCGCGCATCGCGGTCCCGACGACGAAGGGCTGTGGATCGACGAGGACGCCCGGATCGGCCTCGGCCAGCGTCGCCTCGCGATCGTCGATCTGTCGCCGCTCGGCCACCAGCCGATGGTCTCACACGACGGCCGCTGGGTGCTCAACTATAATGGCGAGGTCTACAATCATCGCGAATTGCGGGCCGAGCTCGACGCTGCCGGTCATTACAATTGGCGCGGCCATTCCGATACCGAGACCCTGCTCGAGGCGATTGCGGCCTGGGGGCTGGCCGCGGCGCTGCAGAAGGCGGTCGGCATGTTCGCGCTCGCCTTGTGGGACAAGAGCGATCGCCGACTTCATCTTGCGCGCGACCGGTTCGGCGAGAAGCCGCTTTATTATGGCTGGGTCGGTGCCGACTTCGCCTTCGCCTCCGAGCTCAAGGCGATCCGCCAGCATCCGGGCTTCGACAACCGGGTCAACCGCGCCGCCCTGCGGCTGCTCGCCTCGCGCACCTACATTCCGGCGCCGCTGTCGATCTTCGAACGGCTGTTCAAGCTCGAGCCCGGCTGCATCCTGTCGCTCGATGCCGCTGCGCCGTCCAATCCGAGGATCGAGCCGCCGCGGGTCGGCGAGAGCGACGGCGGCGTCGCGATGACGCGCTATTACGACTACCGAAGCGTCGTGGAGGCCGGCCCCGCCGATCCGATCCAGGACGAGGAGGAGGCGCTGGAGCGCCTCGACGCCGCTTTCGCCACCGCCATTGCCGGCCAGTCGATGGCCGACGTGCCGGTCGGCGCCTTCCTGTCCGGCGGTTTCGACAGCTCGACGGTGGTCGCCTTCTATCAACGCCACAGCTCGACCCCGATCCGCACCTTCTCGATCGGCTTCGAGGAGCAGGGATATGACGAAGCGCCATTCGCCCGGCGCGTCGCCGAGCATTTCGGCACCGAGCATAACGAGCGCTATGTCACCGTGCGCGAGGCGCAGGCTCTGCTGCCCGCCTTGCCGGCCATGTATGACGAGCCGTTCGCCGACAGCTCGCAGATCCCGACCCATCTGGTCAGCAAGTTCGCCCGCGAGCAGGTGACGGTCGCCTTGTCCGGCGACGGCGGCGACGAATTGTTCGGCGGCTACAACCGCTATTTCGGCGCGGCGCGGCTCTGGGGGCATCTCAGGAAGCTGCCGGCGCCGGCGCGCCGGATGGTCGGGCGCGGCCTTGCCGAATTCTCGCCCCAATCCTGGAACCGGCTCGTCAACCTGCTGCCGGCGAACCGGCAGCCGCCCCATTTCGGCTACAAGGTCCAGAAGGCGTTCCGCACCATGGGGGCCGCCGCCAATTTCGACGACGTGTTCAACGCCTTCCTCGACGAATGGCACGAGCAGCCCTCGCCGGTGCTCGGCGTCGACGGACAGGACCGGCGCTGCGCCTTCGATCTGCGCGTTGCCGGCGGCTCCGACGTCGTCCGGATGATGTACTGCGACGCCGTCTCCTATTTGCCCGACGACATTCTCTGCAAGGTCGATCGCGCCTCGATGGCGGTCAGCCTCGAATCGCGCGTGCCCTTCCTCGACCACCGCGTCGCCGCCGTTGCCGCGCGCATTCCGGAATCGATGAAGATCCGCGGCAACAAGGGCAAAATGATCCTTCGCAAGCTGCTCTACCGCCAGGCGCCGCCGGAATTGTTCGAGCGGCCCAAGGCGGGCTTCGGCTTTCCGGTCGGCCAGTGGATCAAAGGCGCGCTTCGGCCCTGGGCCGAAGATCTGCTCGATGAGGGCCGGCTGCGCGCCGAGGGTTATTTCGACGCCGATTTGATCCGTCGCCGCTGGCAGGAGCATCTTGCGGGCACGCGCGATGCCGGCTTCTCGATCTGGGCGATCCTCATGTTCCAGGCCTGGCTCCAGCATTGGCAGAGCGCGGCCGAGCCCGCGCCGCTGCGCGCCGCCGGCTGAATCGCCCGACCCATCGTCGTGGAGATCAACCGCCTCGCGATTCCCGATCTGCTGCTGGTCGTGCCGCGCCTGTTCGGCGACGATCGCGGCTTCTTCATGGAACGCTACAACAAAGCCGCGTTCGAAGCCGCGCTTGGCCACTCGGTCGAATTCGTCCAGGACAATCACAGCCGATCGCACAAGGACGTGCTGCGCGGTCTCCATTATCAGCTGCCGCCGCACCCGCAGGCCAAGCTGGTCAGCGTGCTCGCCGGCGAAATATTCGATGTCGCCGTCGACGTCCGGCGCGGTTCGCCGACCTTTGGCCGGTGGGAAGGGGTGATCCTGTCGGCCGAGAATCGCCGCCAGCTCTGGGTGCCGGAAGGCTTCGCCCACGGCTTTCTCGTGCTCAGCGAAAGCGCCGACCTGCTCTACAAGACGTCGGGCTATTATGCCCCCGAATGCGACCGCGGCATTGCCTGGGACGATCCCGATCTCGCGATCGACTGGCCGCTCGACGGCGCTCCGACGCTGTCCGGCAAGGACGCCGCGGCGCCGCGTCTCGCTGACGCCGAGACCTTCTGATCGCTATTTCCTGAGGTAAACGGTGAGCTGCATGCCGCTGTCGGTCCGCGCCATCGCCCAGCGCAGCAAAGGGTGCACCGGGCGCGGGAAATGGAAGATCTCGCAAACCATGTAGCGATGCTCGGCAATGCCGTAGCCGAGCCGCGCCCCGTTTCGCCGGAAGGCTTCGAGCGTGAACTCGTAGAGGTGGAAAGGCGAGTGCATCGGGCTGGTATTGGTGACGTAGGTCGTGCCGGCCAGCCGGTAATAGAGGTTGATCAGCCGTGCGATCAGGTGCCGTGCGCTCGGCACCTCGATCTGGATCACGCCGCCCGGCTTCAGCCAGCCGAGCGCCTTTTCGATGGCGCCGGACGGATCGGGCAGATGCTCGAGCACCGCGCCGAACGTGATGAAATCGAAGCTGTCCGCGGCGAAGCTCGCCTGCTCGATCCCGCTCAGCCGGATCCGCTCGGCCGGGATGCCGAACATCTCGAGCGAGCGCGTCCGGAATGGCTCGGACGGCTCGATTCCGACCGCGTCGAAGCCGGCCGCTTCCAGAGATTTCATGCATTTGCCGAGGCCGGTGCCGATATCGAGCGCGCGCATCCCGGGACGAAAGTCGATCAATCTCTTCGCGGTCGCGATTTCGGTTGCGAAATAGGAAGGGTCCCATTCGTGCTTGCCGGCCCAATATTCCTCCGGCGGGACGCCGTAATGATCTGACAAATTCTCCGGAAGCGGCATCGGATCGGGAAAGATCAGGCCGCAGCCACGGCATTTCTTGACCGACACGGCGATGCCCGTCGCCTTGCGCGGCCGCATCCCCTGGGTGCCGTTGAGCCGCATCCCGAACGGCGCGAAATCCGTGCTTGCGCACATGTTGCACGCGGCCGCGGGATGGAAATGGTAGTGCATCGCGCGCTGCTATCGACCATGGCCTTGGTCGACAACGGCTTTCTTGGCGGAGCGCGACTGAAGGCTTGCCTCGCGCGCAGCGATGCCGCTAGGCATCCGCGTTCGCCGCCAATGCGCCCCATGCCGGCGCAACCAATTGGAGCATGACATGAAGGGCATCATCCTGGCCGGCGGCAGCGGCAGCCGCCTGTTCCCGGCGACGCTTGCCGTTTCGAAGCAGCTCCTGCCGGTCTTCGACAAGCCGATGATCTATTATCCGCTCGGCGTGCTGATGATGGCCGGGATCCGCGAGGTGCTGATCATCTCGACGCCGACCGATCTGCCGCGCTTCGAGGCGCTGCTCGGCGACGGCAAGGAATTCGGCATCGCCCTCTCTTATGCCGAGCAGCCGCAGCCCAACGGCCTCGCCGAAGCTTTCATCATCGGCCGCGACTTCGTCGGTGGAGACAGCGTCGCCCTGATCCTGGGCGACAATATCTTCTACGGCGCCGGTCTGCCCGATATGTGCCGCGAGGCGGCACGCCGCGACGCCGGCGCCACCGTGTTCGCTTATGCGGTCGACGATCCGCAACGCTACGGCGTCGTTTCATTCGATCGCGACGGCCAGGCGCTGACGATCGAGGAGAAGCCGGTCGAACCGAAGTCGAACTGGGCGGTGACCGGCCTCTATTTTTACGACAATCAGGTGCTCGACATAGCCGCCTCGATCCGCCCGTCGGCGCGCGGCGAGCTTGAGATCACCGACGTCAACCGCGCCTATCTGGAGAGCGGCCGGCTGCGGGTCTGCAGGCTCGGCCGCGGCTATGCCTGGCTCGACACGGGCACCCATGAAAGTCTCCACGAGGCGTCGGCCTTCGTCCGCACCGTCGAGCACCGCCAGGGGCTGAAGATCATGTGCCTCGAGGAGATCGCGCTCGAGCTCGGTTATGTGACGGGCGCGCAGGTGCTGGCCCGCGCCGACGCGCTCGGCAAGACCGATTATGCCCATTATCTGCGCCGCCGGGTCAGCGAGCTCGCGGATGACTGAGTCGCCGCGCCGGATTCTCGTCACTGGCGGCGCCGGCTTCATCGGCAGCGCGGTCGTGCGGCGGCTGGTCGGCCGCGGCCATCATGTCGTCACCGTCGACAAGCTCACTTATTCCGGCAACCTGCAGTCGCTCGCCGTCATCGGCAATGCGCCGAACCATTTCTTTCACCAGGCCGACGTCGGCGATTCCGCGCGGATGGTCGAGATCATGCGCGCCGAACGGATCGATGCGGTCATGCATCTTGCCGCCGAAAGCCATGTCGACCGCTCGATCGACGGCCCTGCGATTTTCGTCGAGACCAATGTCGTCGGCACCTATCGCCTGCTCGAGGCAGCGCTGGCGTATTGGCGCGCGCTCGACGAGGAGGCGCGCAGCCGATTCCGCTTCCACCACATCTCGACCGATGAGGTGTTCGGCGACCTGCCGTTCGATGAGGGCGTGTTCACCGAGCAAAGCGCTTACGCGCCGTCCTCGCCTTATTCGGCCTCCAAGGCGGCGTCGGACCATTTCGTCCGCGCGTGGCACCATACTTACGGACTGCCCGTCGTGCTTTCCAACTGCTCGAACAATTACGGGCCCTATCATTTTCCGGAGAAATTGATCCCGCTCGTCATCCTCAACGCGCTCGAGGGCCGGCCATTGCCCGTTTACGGGCGCGGCGAGAATGTTCGCGACTGGCTCTATGTCGACGACCATGCCGCGGCGCTCGAGCTGGTTCTCACCGCCGGCCGCGTCGGCGAGAGCTACAATGTCGGCGGCCGCGCCGAGCGGACCAATCTCCAGGTGGTCGAGACGATCTGCGACCTGCTCGACGCCCGCCGCCCGCTCGATCGGGGCGGCGCGCGGCGCGATCTCATCGCCTTCGTCACCGATCGGCCCGGCCACGACCGGCGCTACGCGATCGATGCCGGCAAGATC